>CAJYHD010000741.1 GCA_913773715.1 uncultured Sphingobium sp. | reverse complement strand
GGTTCCTTCATCCCGGCATACATTGAGCCTTTCCTGGTGAAGGTCCTGCACGAGGCTAAGCCATTGCTGGATGCCAGTAATAAGAAGCTTGCGAATGAGGTGGACATCTTCATCAAGCAGGAGATGGAACACTGCAAGAACCATGTGAAATTCAACCGGCGTTTCTGGTCGTTCGGCTACGATGAACTTCGGCCGATGGAAGCGGCTTTCGCCAAGGATTACGACGACTGGATGAAGACGAAGTCGTTGCGTTTCCGCCTCGCGTACTGCGAAGGCTTCGAGGCGATGAGCGCAATTTCCGTAACCGCGATCTTCGAAGAGTCGGATGAATTCTTCGAAAAGGCGGATCAGAACGTCGTCGATCTCTGGAAATGGCATCTAGCCGAGGAATACGAGCATCGCACCGTGATGTATGACGTATTCCACCAATTGTATTACAAGAACCCCGTCAGCGGCTATTTCTGGCGCATTTACGGGCTGTTCTATGCCATGGTCCACATGGGTGGCTTCTCCGCGCGGATGACGAAAGTATTGCTCGATAAGGATCGCTCCACCATGACACCCGAGCAGCGAGCGCAGTCGTTCGCAAACGAGAAGCGTTCAAAGAAGGCGTTGGCGCGTCCAGCCCTTAAGCATCTGCTGGAAATTCTGTCGCCGTTCTACGACCCGGCCAAGCGCCGCCCACCCCGTGGTGTAGAGGCTTATCTGGGCGAGATCTTCGAACGTGTTGCCGTGAAGGCAGTGCCAGTTCCGGCCTGAGTATTCTAGATACCCTGGAGTGCCGTTCAGCCCAGTGAGTTCTGGCGCTGAAAGCACTCTGGGTTGTTGCGGTTCATCGATCTGATAGTGCAGCGGCAGTGTAGCCTTATATCGTCCGTCCGCGCTTCAGGAGGGCAACGCTTCGCCCTCAGTTCATCCAGCGGCCACCATTCACGATCAGGCTTTGCCCGGTGATGTAGCTAGCACCTTCGCTGGCGAAGAACGACACGGCGTGGGCGATGTCCTCGGGCTTACCCAGAAAACCAACTGGTGTTTCGCTGATCGCCTTTTCGACGAACGCGGCGGGCAAAAGATCGGTAGCCCGCGTGCGGATATAGCCGGGGGCAATCGCGTTCACGGTCACACCATACTCTGCCAACTCGCGCGACAACGAACGGGTGAAACCGATTACTCCAGCCTTTGCAGCTGCGTATGACGCGGCAGACTTGCTGCCGATGTAGGCAGAATCCGACGCGATGTTGACGATACGACCGTAACGGCGGTCTCGCATGCCAGGCACAGCTTCGCGCGCTGCATCCATCGCCGTACGCAAGCAGATGTTGACAAGAAAGTCGGCAAGATCGGGGCCTGCTTCCCAGAATGGCGCGGCATTTTCACGCGCGCTTTGGCCGACGTTGTTTACCAATATGTCGATGGGCCCCAGCGTCTGAGCGGCGCGGACAAAGGATGACTTGATCGCCGAGCGGTCAAGCATGTCCGTTTCCAACGCCGTTGCGCGTCGACCGAGCGCCTCGACCTCGGCGGCGACGGCGTCGATGCCGTCCCCGTCGATGTCGAGAAGCGCCACATCGCAGCCGTCTTGCGCCAAGCGCAAGACGATAGCCCGACCGATACCCTGCGCCGCGCCCGAGACGAGCGCGACGCGAGTGCCGCCTTCACTAGTGGCCATCTGCGATCAGCCCCGGAAGTTCGGCTTGCGCTTTTCGACAAATGCCGTCGTGGCTTCGCGATGGTCGGGCAGACGGCTGCTTACTGTTTCCAAGGCAAAGCCCGCATCCACGGACGATGCGAACAACTGACGCAGGCCGATGTTCAGGACGTGCTTGGTATAGGTGATTGACGCCAGGGCGCCGTTGTTCAGCTTGTCCACGATGCGATTGACTTCGGTATCGAGGTCCGCCTCGGTCGTCACCTTGGCGATCAGGCCCATGGCCTGAGCTTCGCGCGCACCGACTAGATCACCCGTCAGCAGGAAGTACTTGGCTGCAGCGTAGCCGGCATTTTTGGGCCAGATGATCGCGCCGCCGTCGCCCGCGACGAGGCCAACCTTGACATGAGGATCGCCAAAGCGGGCGTTTTCCGAAGCGACGCAGATGTCGGCAAAGAGCGCGAGAGTGGCCCCCAGACCAACCGCATCACCGTGAACGCGCGAGATGATCGGCTTGTCGCAATCGATCATGGCCTGCATGAAACGCTTACCGTTCTTGATGCCGACAACAAAATTGTTAATGTTATCAACGCCCTGCTGCATGGCGGCGATATCGCCACCGGCGCAGAAGGACACGCCCGCGCCCGTCAGGACGACCACCCGTACTTCGGGATCGGCATCAGCATCCCAGAAAATACGCGTCAGCGCCTCGTCCATGTCCGGGCGGATGGCGTTGCGGAAGTCTGGGTTATTGAGCGTGATCGTCAGAACATTGTTGGTCAGATCAAGCTTGAGTGACTCGGGATACTTTGAGAAATCGATTGGGCGGCCTTGGTGATCGTAGGAGTTGCTCATAAATCGTACCTTTCAGCGCTTGTTACCGGGGCGTCCCGCCCCCTTTCGTTCGGGAATTCAGATCGTGTCCGGCGTGCCTAGAATGACAGTGGCCTGGCTGGAAAGCACCCCGCCATTTCCGTGCGCGATCGCCAGATGGGGATCTTTTGCCTGTCGTTCCCCGCATTCGCCACGAAGCTGACGGATAGCCTCGACCAGCGTGAACATTCCATACATGCCCGGATGGCAGCAAGAAAGACCGCCACCGTTGGTGTTGACAGCCAGATCACCGCCCGGCGCGATCCGACCATCCTCCACGAAACGGCCACCCTCCCCCTTGGGGCAGAAGCCCAAGTCCTCGAGAAACAGGATCGTGTTGATCGTAAAGGCGTCATAGACTTGGACGACGTCGATATCCTTGGCGGTAACCCCGGCCGCGGCATAAGCACGCGCGCCGCTGTCTTTCGCAGCGGTGACGGTAAGGTCGCTCATCCACGCGATTTCGCGATGCGTTGTGGCGGATGCAGCGCCCAGTACGGCAATCGGATTGGCCGTCAGGTCGCGCGCTTTATCCGCACGGGTGAGTACAATCGCGGCTGCGCCGTCGGTGACGAGACAGCAATCCAATACCTTTAGCGGCGAACTGACGGTTCGCGACGCCATGTAGGTGTCCATATCCAGCGGGTCGCGCTTGAATGCCTCCGGGTTGAGTTGAGCCCATCCGCGTGCCGCCAACGCAACAGCGCCCAGTTGCTCCTGCGTGGTGCCATACTGGTGCATGTGGCGCGCGGCCGCCAAGGCGTATGAGCTTACCGGATTGATCGGCTTGTACGGCGTTTCGTAGGTCATCGGGAGGATCGTGCTGGAAAGCTTGCCGGTGGCGGTGGCCTGGTTATTTCCGAATGCGATCAGGGCAACGTCGATCATCCCGGCATCCAGCAGGAATGCGGCCTGCTCGATATAAGCTTGAAACGCCGACCCGCCGACCCGGTTGTTATCAGTGATCTTCGGGTGGATGCCAAGATATTGCGCAAAGCTTAGGCCACCGAACGTGTCCGTCGGGTGGCAGAAGAACAGGCCGTCCACATCGGCAGGCGTCAAGCCCGCCTGCGACAGAGCGTCACGCGCGGCGATGGCCGCAAGATCGGAGGACTGGAAGCCGGGCGCGCGCCCCTGACCGAATGTGGCGGCGCCAACAACTGCGACCTTGCCGCGCGGGAAGGGTGAAGTGCTCATTGTGCCTCCTCGGCCGGAACGAAGACCACGAAATGGCGATCGTCCGCTTCGACGATGCGGGCCACCACTGACATGCCGATTTTGATGTCGGCGGGGTCTACACCCTCTACTCGGCTCATCATGCGCGGCCCTTCGGCGAGGTCGACGAGCACGACGTTATACGGGTCCAAGGGCGGCTTGCGGTTGACGACCGTCACCGAATGAACGGTGCCTGTGCCGGACGCGGCCACCCATTCCAGCTCCCCGCCCGTAGCCGGCTCGATCGCCCGGGGGTAAAAGTGATATAAGCCGCTCTGAACGCCGCGCTGGATCATGAAGCGGCCTTCGGCCAAGTGCGCCTGATATTCGACGTCGGGTTGAACCTCTGCCATCATTGCCCCCTGAATTGCGCCTTGCGCTTTTCCTTGAACGCCGTCGTTCCCTCGCGAAAGTCCTCAGAACGGACCATCAGAGGCTGCATCACCATTTCTGCGGCCAATGCCTCCTCGTAAGTCTGTGTTTCCGCTGCTGCGAATTGGCGCTTCGACATCTTCAGGGACAGTGTGGCAGCACGTGACCATTCAGCAGCCAGGGACTGCGCCCGCGTCACCACCTCAGCGGCAGGTACAAGCTCGCTGGCCAGGCCCAAGGCTGCTGCCTCTTGGCCTGAAACGAACCGGCCTGAATAAACCAGCGCCTTCGCCCTAATCGGCCCCAAATTGCGTGAAAGAAGATGGATCGCCCCGCCGTCAGGGGCAAGACCGATGTGGCGAAATGCGAATTGAAAGCGAGCGTCCGGCGCAGCGATGACATAGTCGCAAGCCAGCGCCATCGACCACCCCACGCCCACGCACACGCCGCGCACCGCCGCGATGATCGGGATGTCGGTATGGATGATCCCGCGCATCATGCGGTGGAGGATTTCCACACGCGCCATGCCATCCGCAATGCCGCCGCCGCCCATCTCACCGATATCGGCCCCGGCGCAGAAGTCCATGCCACCCCCGGCCAGAACGACCGCACGGATAGATACGTCGTCCTGGATACGCTCGAAAACGCGGGGCAGTTCGACGCGCATGGCCTTATCGAGGGCGTTTTTCTTCTCGGGACGGTCAAGCGTGACCGTGGCGACGTTTTCGTTGATATGCAGCGTGATCGGCACCGTCTTTTCCTTCGTTCAGACCGTCTCGGGCAGGCCGAGAATGCAGGTGGCCTGGCTGGACAGGGTGCCGCCGTTCCCGTGGGCGAGCGCCAGCTTCGCGCCGGCGATTTGCCGCTCCCCGGCTTCACCACGCAATTGACGTATCGATTCCACCAGGGTGAACAGGCCGTACATCCCCGGATGGCAGAACGAAAGACCGCCGCCGTTCGTATTGACCGGCAGGCTACCCCCCGGCGAAATCGCGCCACTGGCGACGAAGCGACCGCCTTCACCCTTGGGACAGAAGCCCAGATCTTCAAGGAAGAGTATCGTATTGATCGTGAACGCATCATAGAGGTTCACAACATCGATATCCGACGGGGTCAGCCCCGCCTGCGCGAACGCGCGCTCGCCGGATTCCTTTGCCGCCGACACACTGAGATCAGCCAGCTGCGCAATCTCGGTATGCCATGTCGCCGACGCTGCGCCCAGGAGCGATATCGGGGTCTTTCTGGCGTCTTTCGCGCGATCAGTTCGCGTGAGCACGACTGCCGCGGCACCGTCGGTGACCAAGCAGCAATCGGCGACATGAAGCGGGTCGGCGACAAGCCGGGTGGCAAGGACATCCTCAACCGACAGCGGCCCCTGTTTGAAGGCTTCGGGATTGAGGTTGGCCCATTGCCGCGCTGCCACCGCGACGGAGGCAAGGTCCTCGGACGTGGTGCCGTATTCATGCATGTGCCGTGAGGCTGCAAGAGCATAAGAGGCGACCGGATTGTTAGGCCGATAGGGAAACTCGAACGGCGATGGCGCCTGTGCGCTCACCAGCTTGCCGGCGCCGGTGCGCTGATTTGAGCCATAGCAGATCAGCGCATAGTCGATCAGCCCGGCGTCCAGCGCCAGCATCGCCCATTCTGCATGAGTGAGAAAAGCCGAGCCGCCCGTGCGGCTGTTATTCGTCATCTTCGGGTGGATGCCGTAATACTCGGCGATCGTCAGGCCTGAAAGAAAATCGTTGGGCAGGCAGATGAACAGCCCGTCGATGTCCGAAAGCTTGAGACCTGCATCCTCGACAGCGAGCCGGCCAGCCTCCGCGGCCAGTTCCATCGCGGTATAGCCTGGAGCCTCGCCACAACCGAAAGTGGCCGCGCCGATGAAAGCGGCTTTACCGCGCAGTTGGGCGGCGCTCATGCGGCGATCTCCGGTTCGAATACGACGATTTTGTTGTCATCGAGGCCGTCAACGATCTTGGCGCGCACCCGCATGCCGATCTTGACCTGATCGGCCTCTACACCTTGGACATGGGTCATCAGGCGTGGGCCTTCATCCAGTTCGACGATGGCGATGCTGATGTTGGGCGCCGGCGGCTTCACCCGTTTCACGGTGGCGGCATAGACCGTGCCAAGGCCGCTCGGTTCGGTCCATTCCAGGTCAGTCGCGCCGCTTACCGGGGCTACCATGCGAGGATAGAACACCCATTCGCCAGTGCTGGGCGAGCGCTGGATCATGAAGCGCCCCTCTGCCAGGTGATTGAAGTACGTTGCGGTCGGTGGTGCCTGGGTCAAGCCCCGTCTCCTGCTGAAAATTGAAGGGTCATGCCTGCGTGAATTCTGCGCGACCTCGATCTAGGACGACTTTGTCGCGCTCGACCGCGGTACACCGAAAAAGGGCAGCGCCATCCTCCTGCCAAATGTCGGTGCGCAGCGTTTCGCCAGGGAAGAATGGTGCGGTAAAGCGGCAATCCATCGACGTGAGACCCGCAGCCTGACCATCCGCACAAGCGACGATCAGAGAGTGGCAGGCGACGCCATACGTACCCAGGCCATGGAAAATCGGCCGATCGAAACCTGCCCCACGGGCGACTTCCGGATCTGCATGCAGGGGGTTCAAATCGGCGCTGAGCCTGTAGATCAATGCCGCCTGTGGCAAAGTTGGCCTGATCATCGTGCGATCGGGTGCGCGGTCCGGTATCGTCACGGCCGGAACTAGACGGCCGGTCGAAGGGCCACCAAAGCCGCCATCGCCGCGACAGAACATCGACATGACTTGGCTCGACTGCAACGTGCCAGTCTCGGCATCATGAAGATCGCGGCGCACGCGCAGAATGGCACCGCGTCCCTCGCCCTTGTCGATGATTTCGTCGATCGAGTTCCGGGCGATCAGCTTTGCCTCCGGGGCGAGGGGGGCATGGATCACTAAAGACTGCTCGCCATGCACGACTTTGCGATAATCGATACCTGCATCCGGATCGCTGACCCAGAAGCCAGGATGGCCGAGCACGACCGCCATGCTGGGCATGGCCTGAATTTCTTTCTCGTAAACAAAGCGCAGTTCGTCAGCCGCCAACGGGTCGCTGCCGATACCGAGGCCCAGCGCATAAAGCGCGCTATCCCGCCACCCGTAACTGCACGTGATTTCGGGAAACGCACGGGCCATCAGCCGGTCGTAGTCGATTGCCAAAACACCTCTCCCGCCCCGGCCAGTCCTCCCCGCCGCTCTAGGACGCAGCGGGACTTGTGCAAGCAGGCCGCTTTCAAATCACATATATGCGCCGGATCTAGGGCGAGCGCCCTAGTAGGGAAATTGCACTCCCAAAGCACCATCGACGGCAAGAACGGCACCTGCGACGAAGCTGGCCGGAGCGGATACGAGAAAGGCGATGCCGGCCGCGATTTCCTCGGGTTTACCCCAGCGGCCCATCGGGATCGCACCGGTGACCTTGGCCGCCAGCTCGGGATACTGTTCGCGATAGGCCTGAGTGCCCTCTGTCGCGATCGATCCGACCTGAAGCGTGTTGACGCGGATACCCTTGGGAGCGCCCTCGACGGCAGCGACCGCGTTGAGATGATTGAGCGCGGCCTTGGACGAGGCATAGCTGCTCGACAATGCCTGCGCCCGCGCACCCATGATGGACGTAACGTTGACGATCGCGCCGCCGCCTTGACGTTCCATGATCGGGAAAACCGTCCGCATTGATGCGAAAGGCGCAAACACGTTCAGCCGGAATGCCTCGGCGAAGGCGTCATCGCCCAAAGCCTCGATCGGGCCAAATTGCCCGGCACCCGCGTTGTTGACGAGGATATCGATCCTGCCGTGTCGCGTGGCGATATCTTCCAAAGCAGCAGTGTAGGCTACGCTGTCACACACATCGACGGCCATCGTCTCGACAGATCCAGTCGTGGCAACGTCGGCTCGGGCCTGCTCCAGCACATCAGGACGGCGCGCCATCATCACGACATGCGCGCCTTCTTGCGCCAGCAGACGGGCGGTGGCCCTTCCGATGCCATTGCTGGCTCCGGTGACGACTGCGATCTTTCCGGTCAGACCAAGGTCCATATTCGACTTCCTTCTCGTGTGCCGTCGCACTTGCGTGCGAAGCTAATGGTCTTTCGCTCAAGCCGGGGTCAGCGTCTCGACGGTACGCAATGCCGCGACTACGTCTGCGTGGGTCAGGGCATTTGCGACATTGCCGATATGCGGGCTTGCCATGATCGCCGCCGCGATCGCGTCCAAATCGTTGTCGTTCAGATCGTCCACGCCCAGATCGCGCAGCGTGGCCGGCAGTCCTACCGCGCGGAGAAATTCGGCGAGATCGATGATTTCGGCACGCGGGCGTCTATCGACCGTCAGCTGGACGAGGGTCCCGTAGGCGACATGCTCGCCATGCAACCGATCCTTCGCCGCCCGCAGCGTCATCAGCCCGCGCGTCGTGGAATGAGCGATGGAGAGGCCCCCGTTTTCAAAGCCCATGGCGCTGAGCAAGACCGAGGCCTCGATCGTCGCCTCCAAGTCTTCCGTCACCTCGTGTCGCGCCGCCGCAGCCACACCCTCGACGGCATGGGCCCGCAGCATTCTGTAAGCGGCATCGGCGATGGCGCGCGCGGAGTGGGTAGGCCTTGTGCCGTGCTTGGTGTGGCCTCCGCCCGCCCAGCATCCCTCCCCCTCGAACTTCTTTGCTATCGCATCGCCCACGCCAGCCCGCAGGAACCGCACGGGCGCGCCGGCGATCACGGCCGTATCTACGATCACCGCCGCGGGATTGGCCGGCATCTGGTCGACCCGGGTCAGCCGGTGTGCGTCATCGTACATCGCGATGCCCCGGCTTGCTGGACCATCAGTGGAAGCGATGGTGGGAACCGAAATGACCGGCACGCCCAGCTTGAGTGCCACTGCCTTGCCCGCGTCCAGGGCCTTGCCACCGCCCACCGCCACGATAACATCGGCATCCGGCGCTTGCGATACGACATTGGCCACGTTGGCGTCTGTAACCTCGCCAGCGAATTCCACGATCGAGACGGGGCCAGCGAAGCTCGCTTCCAAAGCGGCGCCGACGAGTGGTCGCACCAGAGCGTCTATCACGATCAAGGATTTGGTGCCGGTGCGTCCGGCGACCTCGCCGACTTTCGCCATGGCACCCGGCCCCTGGAGATAGAACGGCGTGGAAGCGAATATCCGCATTATCGTCTGCAATCCCAAAGCGCCTGAGCGCGGCCATTATATAGCTGGGGCGACATGACACGATAATCGTCCGGTCAAATCATCCGCGCCAACGCAATTGCGAGCAGCGCGGGCACCAGCTCTTTGGAACGGGTTCATACGGCGCATTGCGGAAGAAGTACCAGCCGTGCCTTGAGAGATACGAGACTAATTCCGCATATGATTTCAGATCGCCGGACTGGCAAGATACCGCTTTGGCCGATAGATGCGCATGCGAGATCCCACCCGAGGAAAGTGCCGAATGGATTTTCAACCCGATCCGGAATTGCAGCAGTTTCGTGAAGAAGTGCGCACTTGGATTCGCGAGAATTTGCCCGAACATATCCGGAAACGGGCCTGGCGGGATTATCACGTTGATCGGGAAGGCATCCGTGAATGGATGAAGGTCCTTCACGCGAAGGGTTGGTCCGCGCCTCATTGGCCGAAGGAGTACGGCGGCCCGGGTTGGAGTCAGGTGCAGAACTTCATCTTCCATGAGGAACTGCGGGCGGCGGGTGCTCCCGTGCTGGATCGGGGGGCGTTGGAGCTTGTCGGCCCGGTCATCTACACCTTTGGCGATGAAGAGCAGAAGGCGCGCCTCCTCCCGGATATTCTTTCGGGAGACGTCTGGTGGGGGCAGGGCTTCTCTGAGCCCGGTTCGGGTTCCGACCTCGTTTCGCTTAAGACCCGCGCCGATTATGACGCTGCCACCGATGAATATGTCGTCAACGGAACCAAGATCTGGACGTCGGATGCTCAGCATGCCGACATGATGTTCACGCTGGTGCGCACCGATCAGGAGGCCAAACCGCAGCGGGGCATTTCCTTCCTGATGATTGATCTGAAAGCACCGGGTGTTGAGCGTCGACCGATCTACACGATCGATGAGGGGCTTACCGTCA
>CAJYHD010000740.1 GCA_913773715.1 uncultured Sphingobium sp. | reverse complement strand
TCCGGGCGATACCAGCGGTCGTGGAACGCCTCCGCCTTGGCCGCCGTCGCAGCAGTCAGCGAAGCGACGGTCCCAATCGGCGATTGGGTTGCAAGAGGCTGACCGGCGAAGAAATGTTCGCGGCTGGCATCGGAAATCCGCATCTGCGGCCCCTCGCTCTCGCGCCGCTCGGCCAGCACCACCGCCCGCTCGGCATCGACCGCGTTGTCCACGATATTGGGATCAAGCATCATGCCCGACAGGATCTTCAGGCTCTCGCCCAGAGTCTGTGGCGTCGCTTGCGGCAGATCGAGCGCATAGGTCGTGCCCGTCGCGGTCGTCGCCGCATTGCTGTCGCTGCCGAAGGTCACGCCCAGCCGCTGCCAGATACGCTTCGATTCGCCGTCTGGCACATGGCGCGACCCGCGCATCGACAGATGCTCCATGAAGTGCGCGTAGCCCAGTTCGTCCGGCTTCTCCATCAGCGATCCGACATCGACGCGCAGCCGCACCGCGACCTGCCCCGGCGGCACGCCGTTGCGACGAATCGCATAGCGCAGCCCGTTGGGCAGCGTTCCGAAGCGCCACGCCGGATCGATCGGCACGTCGCTATTTTCATAGAGCCACGGCCGCACCTGCGCCTGCCCCATCGCGCTCTTGGTCGGCGAAGGCGTAGCCGGATCGGTCTGCGCCGCCAGCGGCAGCGCGGTTCCCGAAATCAGCAGGGCAAGGATGGTGAGCGAAGCCGCCGGACGGCGAAAGGAAAAACGCATGAACACCAGCCTAGCGCCATTTTCCTGAATGACCACTGACAATGCGGATGAATGGTGGGCGCCATGACAGCTTGCGCCAATCGAAGCCATCCAACCGAGATTTTGGCGCGTCCAGGAGCGGACATTCAGATTAGAATAGAACCGGTTCAACAATCACACCGCCCCGGAGACATCGGCGACTTCCTTCCCGCGGAAGTCGACGCACAATTTTTTATAATATGATAGGCAGCGCCTCCGTAGCACCGCAACTTATACTAAGCAGCCTCAGACAAATTCGGCGCGCTTCAGACCGGCCATTTTGTTGCGGTTCACTGCTGGTGTTAGGGCAAAGCATGGATGATAAGATTTTAGGCCTACCATTCCACCTCCAACTCGCATTGGGGAGCGGTTACCTCGCTTATTTGATCGCATATGCTGGCATACGTCAGCACCATACACCAATTGAGGTGTTCTTTCGTGCGGTCGCATTTGGGATGGCCGCAACGGCCATCATGCTTTGGGCGCCTGAAGCGCCAAGGGCGCTAAATAGCTGGAAGCATCCTGTCTGGCGCCCTGTCACAGCGTTTTTGACAACTGTCTTAATTGGTGCGTTCTGGAGATGGCGGGGCAGGCGTTGGAGCAGCAGTGCCCTGCGCTGGCTCAACGTAAGTTGGACCGACGATATTCCGACAGCTTGGCTGTCTGTGACGGCGACCGATACGAACGTGACTCCGACTCAAATCATCGTCGATCTCGATAATGGGCGCACTCTTTTATGCGAAGACACCCGCATTTTCGAAACCGCGCCGTTTTCCCCATGCATATATGGGCTGGATGGCAGCCTTGCATTTTATGTCACGGCCGAGCGTCCACTTAACGGCGAATGGATTGAAACAGAAGACGTTAGGCACAGCGAGGGTGATCTGCTTACTTATGTACCGGCATCTGCAATCAAGCGCGTCCAACTCCGTTTAACACCTACATCAGCGAGGAGGACGCGCGGGCGGTGCTATTGGATTTGGTCGCGGTGGCGGCGGTGGCGGAATGCGCGGTTGAGCTGAATCGGGAATATAAGGCCGATCCCCCGGAGCACTCACTTTGGTGGCCGTGCAGGCTTGCTTTCCGAAGTGGTTGGCGGGGGAGATGCCGGACGGGCCGAAAATTGCCCTTCATCACGCGCAGGGGGCGTCCTCGGCTGAACACTGTTTTCCAAATACTGCGGCTGAATTTTATCGCTCATGAAAACCTCCGATTCGACTGTATCTTTATGCCCACATCGGACGCAACCCGTTTATTCCTCAAACCTATTGATGTTTTAATCATAAGATTTGTTAGCCACTTCCGAATTGTATCTTGCGGTCGGTAGGCGGCGCGCCAGTGGTAGCTATCACCACATCGCAACTCTGAAACGGACAGTCTCCTACTGCCCAAATCCCCTCACCCAAGCACCTCAACCCCCTCCAGATACTCCAGCAACGCCCGCACCTTGGGCACATCTCGATCCTCCGCCGCGTAGAGCGCATGAATATCCTCGCCGTCGCCGGGGTTGAACGCCGCCAGCACTTCGACCAGCCGCCCCGCCGCGATATCCGCCGCGACATGGAATGCGCCGTGGCGCGCAATGCCGCAGCCTGCGACCGCCATCTGCCGCACCACCTCGCCGGAATTGCCGAAGAAACGTCCCTCCACCGGCTTCTGCACCACGCGCCCGTCGATGCGGAACGGCCAGCTGTCGATCGAGCGTCGAAAGCTGAAGCGCAGGCAGTCATGCGCGTCGAGATCGTCGGGTGTTGCGGGCATGCCCCTGCGCGCGAGATATTCGGGGCTGGCGACCAGCGCCATGCGGCTATGCCCCAGCTTCTTGGCGCGCAGCCGCGTGTCGCGCAACGGACCGATGCGGATCGCGACGTCGGCGCGCTCTTCGACCAGATCGACGATGCTGTCGGTCAGCGTCAACTCTACGCTCACCGCCGGATATAATTCCGCAAAGCCCGGCAGCAGCGGGATCAGGTAGTGGACCCCGAACGATGGCGACGCATTGACCCGCAGCAGCCCACGCGGTCCTTGGCTCGCCTGAGACAAGGTCGCCTCCACCTCCACCATGTCGGCGATGAGCGCGCTCATTCTGTCGCGATAGGCGGACCCCTCCGCCGTCAGCGCCAACGCGCGCGTCGTCCGCCGCAGCAGCGTGACGCCCAGCCGCTTTTCCAGCCGGGCGATGGAACGGCTGACCGCTGACGGCGTCAGCCGCAGGACGCGCGCGGCTTCGGCAAAGCTGCCCTCGATCGCGACGTTGAGGAAAATCTCGATGTCGCCGAAGCGGTTATCCATGATTTTGCTTCACTTCTGAAGTAATGAAGTGCCTTCTAATCATCAATCGTTCAAAAAGTTAAATTTGTCCAGTTCATTGTCACTTTCAGGAGCAACGCCATGGACCTCAAACTCTCCGGCAAAACCGCCATCGTCACGGGATCGACCGCCGGGATCGGCCTCGCGATCGCCAAACGCCTTTCGCAAGAAGCGGTCACGGTCACCATCACCGGCCGCAACCAAACCAAGCTCGACGCCGCCGCTGCCGACATCGGCGGATCGGTCAAACCCGTCCTCGCCGACCCTGCCACGGCGGAAGGCGCCGCCGCGCTGATCGCCGCGGTTCCCGAGGCCGACATCCTCGTCAACAATCTCGGCATCTACGAAGCGAAGGATTTCACCGACATCAGCGATGAAGACTGGCATCATCTGTTCGAGGTCAACGTCGTCAGCGGCGCCCGCCTCGCCCGCCACTATTTCCCCCGTATGCTGGCGAAGGACTGGGGCCGCGTCATCTTCATCGCCAGCGAAAGCGGCCTGCTCCCACCCGCGGAGATGATCCATTACGGCATGACCAAATCGGCCCAGCTTTCCATCTCGCGCGGCCTGGCCGAACAGACGCGCGGAACCGGTGTCACGGTCAACAGCGTCCTCCCCGGCCCGACCCGATCCGAAGGGATCGTCGATTTCATCCGCTCGGTGGTCGAGAACAAGGACGCGCCCGAAGCCGAACGGGAAGCCGAGTTCTTTACCAAGCTGCGCCCCCTCTCGCTCATCAAGCGCCTGATCGAAGCGGACGAGGTCGGGGCCATGGTCGCCTATCTCGCCAGCCCGCTTGCCGCCGCCACCAACGGCGCGGCGCTCCGGGTCGAAGGCGGAATCGTCCCTACGATCGCCTGATCCACATTGCGGCCAAAGCCTTGTTGCGGAAAGCGGCCCTGTCGCTCGTCTCTTTGCCCGCATTAGGATGACGAGATGAGCGACACGGATTGCCTGCCCCGCATTGCGGAAGACCTCGCCGATCAGGGCTATGCCCGGATCGCGGGGCCGGACATGGTGCGGCGGTTGGGGATAGGCTCCGACACGTGGGCGGACTTTGCCGATAGCTGGAACGACCTCGGCCCCGATCTCTACATGGCGGACGGTGGGCGCTATCGCCGTCGCCGCCATGCCGCCTTTGCGCTGAAGGCGGGGCGCTTCACCCGCAAGCCGCACCAGCCGCACTATCAGAGCCGCGACTATAATGCGCTCAACGGCGATGTGCAGCGCTGGTTCGATCCGGTTCTGCCGGAGGTTGCGGAGGGGGCGGCGATGCAGGCAATCCTCGCCTTCTGCGCGAAAAATTTCGCTCCGTCAGGCGGGGGGCATCATGTCGAAATCCATCAGTTCCGCATCGAAGCCAAGCCGGAGACGGTGGGCCGTCCGACGCCCGAAGGGATGCACCGCGACGGCGTCGATCATGTCCTCGTCATGCTGATCGAGCGCCGCAACGTCGCGCAGGGGATCACCCGGATCGGTGCGCCGGACGGCATGCCGCTGGGCGAATTCACGCTTGTCCAACCGGGCGACACGATGCTGATCGACGATCATCTCATCTTCCACGGCGTGACGGAGATCGAACCGATCGATCCTGCTAAGCCCGCATGGCGCGACGCGCTGGTGGTCACGTTCGCCAAGACCGACTGACCCGTCTTCCGTTCGGTCTTAGATAAAGTCAGGACG
Organism: uncultured Sphingobium sp.; assembly: GCA_913773715.1. Next base: position 5,263 of record CAJYHD010000740.1, on the reverse strand, counting down.
CGCGGAGCAAAGCCCCCGCCTTATTTCAGCAGCACCAGTTCCTCGGCCATGCTGGGATGCAGCGCGACGGTATCGTCGAAATCCTGCTTGGTAAGGCCCGTCTTCACCGCAACCGCCGCTGCCTGCAATATCTCGGGCGCGTCCGGCCCGATCATGTGCAGTCCCAACACCTTGTTGGTCGTCGCGTCCACGATCATCTTGTAAAGCGCTCGCTCGTCGCGCCCTGCCAGCACATTCTTCATCGGGCGAAAGTCGGACGTATAGACCTTCACCGTCCCGTACTTGTTCTTCGCCTGCGCCTCGGTCAGCCCAACGCCTGCGAGCGGCGGATGGCTGAATACGGCGGACGGCACGCAATGATAATCGACCGTGCGCGGATTGTTGCCGAACACCGTGTCGGCAAAGGCATGGCCTTCGCGGATCGCCACCGGGGTGAGTTGCAGCCGGTTGGTGACGTCGCCCACCGCATAGATGCTCTCGCAACTGGTGCGGCTATGGTCGTCGACCTTGATCGCGCCCTTGTCGTCCAGTTCGACGCCAGCGCTTTCCAGCCCCAGCCCCTCGCTATGCGGCCTGCGTCCCGTCGCGAAGACGACCACATCGGCCGCCACCGGATCGCCAGACTTGAAGCGGACGCAGAGCGTGCCATCCTCATTCTTCTCGATTCGCTCCATGTCGGCGTTGAAGCGGAAGTTGATCCCCTTCGCGACGGAAATCTGGAGCAGGCGATCGCGGATCTGTTCGTCATAGCCGCGCAGCAGGTCGGACCCCCGGTTCACCATCGTCACATGGCTGCCGAACTGGTGGAAGATGCCGGCGAATTCATTGGCGATGTAGCCACCGCCGACAATCACGATGCGGCTGGGACATTCGTCGAGATGAAACACTTCGTTGGAGGTGATGCCATGTTCCGCGCCTTCGATCTCCGGCACGACCGGCCAGGCACCGGTCGCGATCAGGATGACCTTCGCCGTCACGTCCCGCCCGCTCGCCAGCCGGATGCCGTGCGGTCCGGTCACCGTCGCGCGCTCGGCGATCAGTTCGACCTCATGGCTGGACAGCGTATTCTTGTACAGGCCCTCCAGCCGATCGACGTCGGCCAGCACATTGTCGCGCAGCGTCGTCCACTCGAAGCCGCAATCGGGCACCTTCCAGCCGAAGCGCCGCGCGTCGCGCAGATCCTCGGCGAAATGCGCGCCGTAGATCAGCAGCTTCTTCGGCACGCAGCCCCGGATCACGCAGGTGCCGCCGACGCGATATTCCTCGGCCACCGCGACCTTCGCCCCATGCGCCGCCGCGACGCGCGAGGCGCGCACCCCGCCCGATCCTGCGCCGATGACGAAAAGGTCGTAGTCGTAGTCGCTCATGCCTGGCCTCCGTTGGGATGGGCCGGGATATGGCGGTTAGGTGGCGCGGTTACAAACCAGAATGAATACTTGAATCAAATTCCGTTCAGTTCGAGCTTGTCGAGAACCCGTTCTCGACAGGCTCGAAGCTGCTCGAACAGAACGGATTTTGATCGCTACTCGTCCAGCACCAGGTCGATCAGCGCCATGGTCGACGGATCAAAGCCCTGCGGCCCGTCCTGCTCGATCGACTTGGCGATCTCCTTGCCCAACTCCACGCCGAACTGATCGAACGGGTTGATCCCCATCAGCACGGCATTGGCGAAGGTGCGATGCTCGTAGAAGGCGATGAGCGCACCCAGCGCATGGGGCGTCACATCGTCCAGCAGGATCGTGGTCGACGGGCGATTGCCGGGATAGGCGCGCGCCGGATCGTCATTCTCCTTACCGCGCATCAGCGCCGCGCCCTGCGCGAAGCAGTTGACCAGCAGCGCGCGGTGATGCGCCGGGTCGAGCGTATTGCCCGGCTCGATCGAGGCGATAAACTCGACCGGCGTCAGGATCGTGCCCTGATGCAGCAGCTGGAACACGGCATGCTGCGCGTCGGTGCCGACGCCGCCCCAGGTGATCGGCGCGGTCGGCCCTTCGACCTTCGACCCGTCCAGCTTCACGCCCTTGCCGTTGCTCTCCATCTCCAGCTGCTGGAGGTAGGAAGGCAGCAGCTTCAACCGCTCGTCATAGGCGAACAGCGCGCGGGTCTGGCATTCCAGCACGCGGGTATAATATTGATCGGCGAAGGCCGCGAGCAGCGGGATATTCTCGGACGGATCGCTCAGGCGGAAATGGCGGTCCATCTCGGCCGCGCCTTCCAGCAGGCTCTCGAAGGCGTCCCATCCCAAAGCCAGCGCGGCAGGGAATCCGATCGAGGACCAGAGTGAATAGCGCCCGCCCACCGATTCGGAGAAGGGCAGGATGCGCGTCTCGTCGACGCCCCATTCCATCGCCTTGTCCGGCGCGGCGGTCAGCGCGATCACCTGACCATAGGGATCGTCCACCCCGCCTTCGACCAGCCAGTTGATCGCGCTCGCCGCGTTCAGCATCGTCTCGGTCGTGGTGAAGGTCTTGGAAGCAACCGCGACCAGCGTCGCCTTGGGATCGAAATTCGCGATCGCCCGCTCCAGCGCGGTGCCATCCACATTGGACACGATCGCCACGTCATAGCGCAGGCCATCGCCGCTCAGTGCATCGACGATGAGGTCGGGGCCAAGCGCGGACCCGCCGATGCCGATGTGTAGGATGTGGCGGATCTCACCCAGCGCGCCCGCCTCGATCGCGTCGATCAGCGCGCGCATCCGGGTGTGGAACAGTTTGGCACGCGCCACGCTGTCGGGATTGCCCTCGCCACGTTCGGCGGGATGCTCGGCGGCGCGGCTTTCGGTGTTGTTCACCGCCTCACCCGCGAACAGCGCGTCGCGGCGGCGGGCGAAGCCCTGCTCCTCGGCAACCTTCTGGAAACCCGCCACCAGATCGTCGGTCAGGTGCGTCTTCGACCAGTCGAAGCGGATCGGCCCCAACGTGCGGACCAGCTTGTCCAGCCGGTCGGGATCGGTGGAAAAGATCGACTTGAGATCAGCTTGGGGGAGCGCGGCAAGTGCCGCCCAGGAAGCGCTGGACATGAAAAGCCTCATTTGCAGTTTATCGATACCGACGCTGCACCGGTCGATTCCCGCTACACTTAGCCAAATCGGCGGGGCTTTGCATGCCCAAGGACTGCTTGACGCGCAAAGGCGCAGGCTCCACAAGCCGCCACGGCCGCATTATCGGTCCATTTGCCAAGGAACAGACGACCACCCATGAGTGCAAAATCGGAAACGCGGGACTTCCTCTGGTTTCTCGTCAAGCTGGGCCTGTTCGTCTTCATCCTGCGCAGCTTCATCATATCGCCGTTCAACATCCCATCGGAATCGATGCAGCCCCGCCTGCTGATCGGCGACTATCTGCTCGTGTCGAAATGGAACTACGGCTATTCGCGCTATTCGCTGCCGTTCAGCCTGCCGCTGATTCCCGGTCGCATCTTCGCCAGCACGCCCCAGCGCGGCGACGTGGTCGTGTTCAAGGCGCCGCCGAACCAGAAGAACGACTATATCAAGCGCGTCATCGGCCTGCCCGGCGACATGATCGCCGTGCGCGGCGGCACCGTCTATCTGAACGGCCAAGCGATCCCCAAGCAGAAGGTCGCCGACTTCGTCATTCCCGTCTCGCAGAACATGATCGACGCGGCGGCCAAGGAAGGATCGCCCTCCCCCTGTTACCGTCCCGAGTTCGAGGAAAATGCGCAAGGCGGTGGTCGCCAGTGCCGTTATCCCCAGTTCCGTGAGACGCTGCCCGGCGGCAAGAGCTACAACGTTCTCGACCTCGTGCCCGATGGCACAGCGGACGATCGCGACACCGTGCTGGTCCCCGAAGGCCATCTCTTCATGATGGGTGACAATCGCGATCGTAGCGCCGACAGTCGCTTCCCTGCGGTAGAAGGCGGCGGCATCGGCCTCGTCCCTGAACAGAATCTCGTCGGCAAGGCGATGATCTCGGTCTTCTCGACCGATGGCAGCGCCAACTGGTTCCTGCCCTGGACCTGGTTCTCCGCCGCGCGCTGGAGCCGCATCGGGGAAGGCTTTTGACGAAGCCGGATACCGACGGCTGGTTGAAGGCGCTGATCGGACGCGCGCCGCATAATCGCGCCGCGTTCGAGCAGGCGCTGACCCATGGCAGCGCCCGGCCCGATAATTATGAGCGGGTCGAGTTTCTGGGCGATCGGGTGTTGGGTCTATTGATTTCAGAGTGGCTCTACACCCGCTTTTCGAGCGAGCCGGAGGGTAAACTCTCCCGCCGCTTCAACGCTCTGGTGTCTGGCGAAACCTGCGCGGAGGTCGCGCGCGGTATCGGTGTGCCAATGCACCTCATCCTCGGCAAGCAGGCGCGCGACGATGGCGCAGCCGACAGCGATAATGTGCTGGGCGACGTGATGGAAGCGCTGATCGGTGCGCTCTATCTGGAAGGCGGTATCGAGGAAGCCCGCGCTTTCGTCCGCCGCCTGTGGGCCGACCGCGTCGATACGCAGACCAGCGCACCGCGCCATCCCAAGTCGGCGCTTCAGGAATGGGCCGCCGCCAACAAGCGCAAGCCCCCCGAATATGCGCTGACCGACCGCTCCGGCCCGCAACATGCGCTGCGCTTCACGGTCACCGTCTCGATCAAGGGCGCGGGCGAGGCCAGCGCGACGGGCGGATCCAAGCAGGAAGCGGAGACAGCTGCGGCCAAGGCGCTGATCGAGAAGCTGGCGGGGTAAGCCCGCTTCCTCAAAAGACACAAATCCCCTACTGTCATCCCGGACTTGATCCGGGATCCCGCTTCTTTGCGCTAGGGCAGCGGGACCCCGACTTTCGCCGGGGTGACGAGAGATTAAACTCGAACGGAATTTATTTTTGGACGTAGAACATTCAAATCAACATTGCGGCGTCGTCGCGATCGTGGGCGCCCCCAATGCGGGCAAGTCCACGCTGGTGAACGCGCTGTGGGGCAGAAGGTCGCGATCACCAGCCCCAAGGCGCAGACCACCCGCACCCGCGTCATGGGCGTCGCGATCGAGGGTGACACGCAGGTCGTGCTGGTCGACACGCCCGGCATCTTCGCGCCCAAGCGGCGGCTTGACCGCGCCATGGTGCAGGCGGCATGGGGCGGCGCGCAGGGTGCCGACCTCATCGCGCTGATCGTCGATGGCAAGGCGGGCCTCGGTCCCAAGATGGAACCGATCATCGAAGCGCTCGTCCATCGCCCCGAGCGCAAATGGCTGGTGCTCAACAAGGTCGATATCGCGATCAAGGAAAAGCTGCTCGTTCATACCGAGAAGCTGTACGAAC
>CAJYHD010000739.1 GCA_913773715.1 uncultured Sphingobium sp. | reverse complement strand
GTACGAACCGGTACCTGAGTTTCGCCTTCCCGAGAGCACCGCCGGGTACCTGACCGATCCGCTTGTGCTCAAGGCAGTAGATAGTCTGCTGGACGAAGACAGCAGCACTCTTCCGTCGACATTGGATAGTACGGAACTCGCCAGCTACTTGCGCGCGAGGGCAGCGGCTCTCGCCGTCAAATATGACACCGTCATTGCACTGGAAGAGCTTTGGCGAGCGATCTGGGGGCGCCTCCTTGGCGGTTGGTTGTGCGACGCTGAGTGGAAGGAAGATCGTAACCCGGACCACTTGTGGGACGAACAGGCGTTCTGGCACAGACACCTGCGCTCAGGATATGCGTTCTGGACCGGCATAGAATTACAAAGGCCCTCTGACGATCAGATGCCCTGCATTCGGCTGTATTGCTCATTGCTGCTTACGAGTGACGAGGAAGAGACCGAACTGCTGGAAGGAAAGCTTGCCGGCTTCGAGCTGACCGATGAGGACCATTCATGGAGTTCGTGGATGTACCAGATCGATCCATGCAGGATACCAGTCGAGCAAACAGTGGAGCTTTCCGAGATGAAGGCCATCGCCGACCGCATTTACCAAGCGGTTCAAGAAGTTACGCTATAGATGGTAAGCGGTTCGATAGTGCTTCCGACAAGGCCCGTAGACTTGCCTCAAGCGGATATCTTGCCGCCATATCGATCCGCCCGATCAGCAGCGCCTCGGTACCACCATGCACGCCGAACCGCCGCACTTCTCTCGAACCGGTGCCGGGCATGGCGGGGTAGAGCAGCATCAGCCGATCGCACTCGTACAGGCGGGCATAGGCCATCATCTGGTAGATGTCGGCCTGGCTCACGCCGTGCTTGCGGTCGAGCGGGTCGGCACTGAGGCGCTTCCACTTGGTATCGATCACCGCAACGATCTTGCCCGCACGCTTGAGCAGGATGTCGGGGCGGGTCTGGAAGACCTCGCCGCGGCAGGGTTCGTCTTGCGACCATGCGCCTAGGCAGTGGCGCAGGCCGCCTTGAGCGACGACCTCGAGATCGCTGGCAGCGAGCGCACGGCGCAGCAGGGCTGCCACCGCGTCCTCGAACAGGCGCTCCATCGGGAAGAGCAGGGCGGTGCCCTCCTGCGCGCCGGCGCGGTACCCGGTTGCTTGCCAGTCGCGCCCCATGAGCAGGCGGGCAAGGCGCAGCAGGCGTTCCCACCGCCGACTGGTGCGGTCAATGCGCACTTTGTCCCAAGGCAGCGCGGAAGACGGCCGCAGCGTCACGTCCGCCAGCACGAAGCGCAACTCGTCGAGCAGCCGGCGCGTGGCCGGCAGGCGCGTGCGTTTCCCCAGGGAAACGACGGTTGCTGCCATGACCTGCATCAGTGCGATGTCGTGGCTGAGCACGTCGTAGCGGCAGGCAAGCCGATCGGACCGCACCGCGAGATGCGTGAACTGGCGGGTTACGTCGAGGCGACCACGCAAGGCGGGGAGGTCGTCCTCGCAAGCCCCGTATTGGCGGGGCAGGCCGCGGCGGGTCTCGGCAAGCAGGCGCTCGGCGAACAGGCGGATCAGCACTCCGAGCAGGGTATCCGCGCCGTGAGCCATCGCCGCCGCGCCGCCGTCGCCGATCTCCAGACCGAGCGCGAGATCGATCAGGTTGACGAGCCGGGCGCGCACTGTCGGTGTGTCCTCGTCAGGCATGTCAGGGTCGATCTTGGGCAGGATCTCCAGGCTGCAACCGGGGGCGGCGAGCACGCCGACCATCTGGCGCGCGCGCAGATGGTGGCGGTGATCGGCGAGGATGCGCGATCCGTCCTCGCCGCCGAGGGGATGCGAGCGGGCAGCGGCAGTCAGCGCCTCGGCCTCACGGACGGTGAACCCGCCTGCCGTGCCCACCGGCACCTTGCCCCATTCGCGGACGCACAGGTGGGTCACGCCGCGGCGTCCAGCGCCTCGTCCTCGCCATCGCTATCTTCGGCCTGGCCTTCGCCTGCAACCTCGCCACCAATGAGCCGGGCGTAAGCATCGAGTGCAAAGCTGGGCCGCACCGACCAGGTCTCACGCTCGCCCAGGTCGCCGAGGCCCGGCGGAGCCTTGAGCTTGCGGCTCGCGATGAAGCCGGGCCCGAGCACCGAAGCGATGCGGCTCCAGTCCTCGAAGAAGTATTCCTGCAGCAGCGGGATCACCTTGTCGCGCATCACCGCATCGACATCGGCGCGGCTGCGGCAGCCGATGAAGAAGGCGTGGCCTATGCGATGCTCGCGGTCGACAAGATACTCGATCCGCTCGTTGATGGCGGTGAGCACAGTGGGTAGGGGGATGCCGTCGGGCGAGGGCAGCAGGTCCGGCCGGGGCGCCATCTCGCGAAAGGCGAAGCGGCGCCGCAGCGCGGTGTCGAGCAGCGCGATCGAGCGGTCGGCGGTGTTCATGGTGCCGATCACGTGGAGGTTGGCGGGCACGCCGAACTCGGTCTTGGAGTAGGGCAGGCGCACCGTCAGCGCATTGGGCATGCCGAGGCGCTTGTCGGGCTCCAGCAGGGTAATGAGTTCGCCAAAAACCTTGGAGATGTTGGCGCGGTTGATCTCGTCGATGATGAGGACGTGGGGCTCGGGGGCACCGGTCACGGCGCCCACTTCACCCCCGCTGGCGACGATTTGCTCGAGCCCGTCCCAGTTCACGTGCCCGGCGCCCATCTGATAGGCGGAGACCTGGCTCAATTCCTTGCCGTAAATCCTTTCGCGCGGGAGGCTCTCGCCATGCCAGAGCCATCGGACCGAGCGGAAATGATTGTATTCGCCGTTCCTGCCGGGGCGGAACTGATAAGGACCGGTGATCTCGCCGATTGCCCGAAACTTGCGGTTGCCATCGGAGATCACGACCAACGAGCCGATCTCCATGGCGGTGCGGAACGTGTACATCTGCGACATGTTGGGATCGTTGCCGCTTGCCTGCGGATTATCCTCGCGCCAGCGCTCCTTGATGGCGTCCCACTTGTCGTAGCGCGGATCGGACCAGTCGACCTCACCTCCCCAACCCAAGGTGACGTATCCGTCGCGGATGGCATCCTGGTAGATCGCGTCGTCCTCGGACGCCCAGCTGCGCCCGAGCGACATCTTGAAGACCTTGCGGCTGCGCTCGATTACCGGCGCTTGCGCCACGGCCTTGCCGCGATTGCTGGCGGCGACTTCGGCAATCTGCTTGAAGATGCCGTCTTGCGGTTCGAGCGAAAAGCCAGCGTTCGCCCCGCTATCAGTCGTTGCGCCGGTGATAGGGCGCAGGCCCTCGATGAAGTCTTCGTAGGCGAAGTTCTGATGAAAGGTGACGAAGCCGATCCGGCCTTTGTGCTGGAGCGAGGCATAGAGCGCCATCAGCGCGTCGCGATCGACTGGTACGGTCTCGCCACACAGGCGCACGGCCTCCGAGGCGGTGGTGTAGGTCTTGCCGGTGCCGGGCGGGCCGTAGAGGATGAGGTTGGTGGGAGAGGGCATCATGATCTCACGCTCGCTACTGGCAGCAGATGGAATGGGTGCGGCGGGCGATGCGATCGGATCGTCATCGCTCCATTCCGCGTCCGATGCGAGCGCCACCCACAGGAAGCTTTGCACGTCCATCAAATCGCTCGGCTCCCAGCCTTGCTCTCGCTTGAGGGATTCGAACAGCGCGAAGAGCAACTGGTCGAACTCCGCGAATTCGGCGCGCTCGAATGTGGGCGAGGGAAACAGTTTTCGGCCGAACAGCCGTGTACCCGCTTCCTTCATGCGGGTCACCTTGAACCATGCGGCGGCGAGTGGCTGGACTGTCCCCAGGATGCTGATCACGTTATTTAGCACCGCGCCGGCTTGAAGGTTGGGCACGCCCTGGGCTCGGGCTTCCTCAAGAACGCGGGCAGCCCGCTCCAGCGCAGCGGCAGCGTCCCCATCGGCGCGAGCGAGTGCGCCAAGCGCGGTGAACACACTCTCGCGCAATTGCGGCGCGGCCTTGGAAAGCGAATCAAGCATCTGCCAGTTCAATGGCAATCCTCGTTCACCCAGCGTCAGGCGGCGTACGATCGCCAGACCCGCTTCGCCGTCCGAGACTTCGCTGTTTGCAATCTCGCTTACAGCTTCCGTACTTCGTTCCTTGTACTCACGCTCCGTTTTCCAGTAATGACCGGACCGGTCGTCGAATGTCGTAAAGCCAGGCATGCGCCGGAGGAATGTCGCGCAGGCTTCGCGCATGTTCGGCCAGTGGATGACCACGAAGCCGAGCCTTTCGAGCAGTTCTTTGCACAGGCCACCGCCTGGTTTGGCGTCGTTGTTGGTGGCACGAAGGGCATCACGAACGATGGCCTTGCTCGGATAGCGCTGTCCCTCCAGCAGCAACCAGTAGCCGCGGGGCTGCCCTAGGCCGGGAAGAGAGGCGATGAAGGCTTCTGGACCGCCTGCGGCCGTGCAGCGCGCTACAGCGGCAAGGATGTCCTCACGCGTCAGATTGGTTGTAGAGGCTACAGGCTCATCCTCGGCCAGGAAGCGGCGGTAGGTGACGATGGCCGACCGATAGCTGGCGAGCGAGTTGTAGACGCTGCCGGTTACCGGGATGGAAGACGGATTGGGCAAAGCCGCCTTCTCGTCTTCCTTGCTGTAGGTGAGGGCGGAAAGGATTGCCGCGAAACGATCGTGTTCATAGGCTCTGTCGAGATCGCCATAGTGCAGCTCGACACGTCGCGTGTCGGAGATCCTGGTGCTGACGGTGTTTTCAGCGAAGTTCTGTGCCTTCAGCCACCCCCGAAACTCCGCTTCCCTCATCGGCTTCCCTCTCCCGCCACCCAGGCCAGCGTATTGACGAGCCGCAGGTGTTCAACTGATTTCGCGTCGAGTTCCAGCAGCTTCGGGCTCGCCAGCACCAGCGCCAGGGTGCGCGCGCGGCTGATGGCGACGTTGAGGCGGTTCTTCGAGTAGAAGAAGTCGACATGGCGTGGCAGATCGTCGGGACTGGAGGTAGCCAGGCTGACGATCACCACTTCGGCCTCCTGGCCCTGGAAATTGTCGACGGTGCC
>CAJYHD010000738.1 GCA_913773715.1 uncultured Sphingobium sp. | reverse complement strand
GTCCGAAGTTTGTCGATCTCCGCTCTGTTTGATGCGAGGCTGCGCTGATAATTGGCCTCTGCTTTTGCACGGCGCTGCAACTCGATCGCCTGAAGGCCCATTTGATCGTTCATCATCTGCGCGGCTCCAATTGGAGCAGGCGCAGATGATGAACGATCAAATGGGCCTTCAGGCGATCGAGTTGCAGCGCCGTGCAAAAGCAGAGGCCAATTATCAGCGCAGCCTCGCATCAAACAGAGCGGAGATCGACAAACTTCGGACTGAGGTTGGGGTCAATCCGTGATCAGGGGTCTTGGCTTTGCTGGGTTGCTGCTGACGCTCGCAGCATGTGGAACCAAGGAATTCAAGACGGACGAAAGCAAGCTTCGGTCTGATATGCCGCTGCGTAGCACCAAGTATTTTATGCAGAACAAAGGTGAGATGGCCACGGTAGATAGCATCTGCACTGCGTGGAAGGCATCACAACGTCCACCAATGTCATGGCCCGCCGTTGTCGTGAACAATTGCAACAACGTCGATGCTGCCAAGACACTGCTTCTCAACAAAACTGAGACTGACAAGCTACGTCGAGAGGCCGGCATCTAATCGACGCAGCATTTTTCGGGGTCGTGTAATGGGCTTCAATATCTATACCGAGATGTTCGACCAGCTCAGCGCTGCCCTGGCAGGCGTCATTGCTACTTATGCCAGCGTTGTAGGTTGGATCTCCGGCCCCTTACGGGTGGGAGTTACGATCTACATCATCCTTTTGGGCCTCGCGATCCTACGAGGCGCTGTCGAATACCCCTTCCGCGAGTTCGTTTATCGAGGATTGAAACTAGCTGCGCTCGTTTTTGCTGTAGCGACGCTTTATGGCGCTTCGGTTGGCTTGCTCGCGATGAACGGGCTGCCAAGAGAGGTCGCGAATGCTGTCGGTGCGCAAGATGTAAATGGTCTAGGCGGTTTTTTCGACGGCATATTGAAGGGTGCGGTCCGCGCCATTGCCAATATCAAAGAGATTGTCGCAGCGCATACAGCCGAGGAAGGTGAGAATCTCGTGGGCATCCCAAACAACTGGGATGAGATCATCGTTAGTGAAATCATCAACGTCGTCATCATGTTGGCGGCTTTGCTGGCTTCAGCGCTTGGGTTCGCCATCTGTGCCTTCGCGCTGTTCGCGCTCTCTCTGCTTGCTGCCGTTGGGCCTATTTTCGTAGCCGCCCTCCTGTTTGATTCAACCCGACCATTCTTCTTTCAATGGCTCGGGAGCATCGTGAATTATGTCATTCTCGTAGCGTTCGCGCTGCTCGTAACGGTATTTATAGCGAACGCAGCAGATGCGTTTATCGACGCGATCACGCAGGATGACTCGCTGATCCTCGCAGCGGTTAAAGCCATCGGGTTCTACGCGCTGGGCTTCTTCTTCTTCCTCCAGATACCAGGAATGGCCGCAGGTCTTGGCGGCGGCGGCGCGTCACTCGCTTCACAGTTTGCCAATGCCGCAACCGGGGGGATTGCACCGATGATCGGCCGTGCTTGGTCCAACGCCCCACAGCGAGCGGTAAATCGCTGGCAGGCCAATCGTGCCCGTCGCGCTGAGGCGCGAGCCGCAGGCGGCACCCTCTACAACAACAGCTAATCGGAGATCTGGCATGAAGCTCGGTGCAGCACTAGCCATTCTTGCCCTCGCGGCTCTCACTCCCTCGGCTCCGGCGAGCGCTGCGAAAGACGAGAAGCTGCCCCGGTGCAACGGTCGGCAGAAGCGATCCGCCAATCTCTATGGGACGGTTCTCCCGTCGATTCCGCCACGAAACGCCACCTCGGCAGCGGAGGCAGCCCCCGCCGATGGTGTGCCACGTGGCACACCTCAATCGGCACCGGTGCCGGCGACCCATCTCTTTCCGGCCGACGGCGCAGTGGCAGCTCCAGATGGAGCGGACACGTCGCCATCAGGCAAGGTGCCGGCGATCGGCGCGGTAACGCCTAACGGCGGCCTGACCGCCGCGCTTCCAACCTCATATGCGAGCTGCTGACATGGCGATCGGCGTAAAAGACAAAGACGAGGATCTGAAAGCATACTTCGCGGAAGCGGAAAGCTGGGATCGCGATCGGTTCGTTGCTGCGGTCCGCTCGCGCCGCATCGCTTGGATCGTCGCCATCGTTGCGATCGTGTTCGCCGCGATCTGCGCCGCTGCCGTGCTGGCGCTCTCGCCGCTCAAAACGGTCGTGCCCTATGTCGTCACCGTGGACCGCTCGACGGGTGCAACAGAGGTCACGCAAGAGCTGCGCGGCGACAAGACGATCACCTATGACGAGGCGATCCGTAAGTACTTCCTCGCGGATTATGTGCGCGCTCGCGAAGGATGGATTCCGCAGGCTAGGGAAGAGTTCTTTCGCAAGGCGCTGGCGCTGTCGACCCGCGAGGAACAGACCCGCTGGACTGCCTTCTATAAGAAGGACAATCCGGACTCCCCGCAAAATCAGTTCACTGCCAGTGACGCGGTTTTTGTGGCGATCCGCTCGGTTGCGTTCATCTCGCCCAACGTCGCGCAGGTCCGCTTCATCAAGCGCCTTCAGCGCGACCAGCAGGTGATCGAGACGCCTGCCATCGCAACCATCACTTTTGACGTGCTGTCGAAGCCGGAAACAGAATCCGGTCGATACGCCAATCCGCTCGGGTTTCAGGTCAAGACATACCGGGCCGACGTGGAGGTTCCCACACGATGAAGACCATCCTGCTTCTGGCTGCGGCAATCGGCGCGATGTCGGCAGCGCCGACGATGGCGCAGACGCCTACGCAGCGCGGTCCTGATGCTCGTATCCGCGAGGTAAATTACACCGATGGCAACGTGATTCAGATCCGGAGCGCGTTCCGCACAGCGACACAGATTGAGTTCGCACCCGGCGAGGTCATCAAGTTCGTGGCGATGGGTGACACCGTGTCGTGGGAGGTTGCCCCGGCTGATAATTCGCTGTTCGTGAAGCCTCGCGAGCGTGCCGGCGCCACAAACCTCATCGTTGTGACGGACTTCCAAGGCATCAAGCGCAACTACACCTTCGAGCTCTCGACCGTCGCCGCGGCGCGCTCACGGGGCACATTCTTCAAGGTGCGGCTCCGCTATCCTGAATATGAGGCGGCGCAGGCCCGATTGGCACAACAGCACGCGCAACTCGCAACGGTCTTGGATGCGCAGAATAAGGCCACGAGGATCGCGCTCGATATGGGGGTTCTCGAAGGGACACGGAACCTCAATTACAAGGTGCAGGGCGCGTCAGCGTTGCAACCCTCGGAAGTCAGCGACAACGGGCAGTTCACCGTGATGCGCTTTCCCAATCAGCGCGAGATCCCCGCCATCTTCACCGTCAATCCCGACGGTAGCGAGGCCACAGCCTCCTTCGACGTGCGCGACGAATTCGTCGTCATTCACGGCGTTTACAAGGAATTGCGCCTGCGCCGGGGGAAGGTGGTGCTGTGCATCTACAACGAAAGCCCGAGTTTCTACGGCCGCGATCCTAAGACGGACACGGCGTCGGAAGCTGTCGAGCGCACGACGGAGAATTGACGTGTCCGATAAGAGATTCGACGTCGATGCGACGCCTGACGTGAACGAGATTGATCGGACCCCTGCCGCCGATCGCCCGAACCGCATCCCTTCGCTCAACACCGTCCAGTGGGACAACAAGAAGATGGTCGTCGGCGCGGCTCTAGCCGGCGCGCTCGTGTTTGGCGTGCTGTCGCTCGTTTCCGGGTCTGGCAGCGACAACAAGGCGCTTGAAGCGAGGAAGGCCCCCCCTCCGGCAGCGGAGGCGCCCTACGACCCAAATTCTGTCATTGCGCCGACACTCGCAACCGCGCCCCGCGATCCGAATGCGCCCGTCCAGCTCACAGGCGAGCAGGTGCCGGCGATCGGGCCTGATGGTCAGCCAATCACGCCCTACGGATCAACGGGAGGGCAACAAGGCCGGGGCGTCAGCGAGGCGGAGCGGCGCGCGGGCGAAGCGCGTGAGCTGCGCGACAATGCCCGACGATCGACGCTGATCGCGTATAACGGCGATCAGGGGGCCAGGCGTGCGCTTGGCGACGTCGCCAGCGCTGGTGCCGGAAACGCGCAAGATGACGCTGGCACCACTCCATCGCGGACCAACCTGGATAATCTCAAGCAAACCTCCGCCATCGGAACGGCCACAGCGCGCATGATCGGCGACCGCAACTATCTCGTCACTGCGGGAGCCATCCTACCTTGCACACTGCAGACGGCGATGGAAAGCACCGTGCCGGGCTATGCGACCTGCATCATCCCTCGCGATGTTTATTCCGATAATGGCCGCGTCGTACTGCTTGAGAAAGGCACGCGCGTTTTCGGCGAGTATCAGGGCGGCCTTCAGCGCGGCCAAAATCGCCTGTTCGCGATGTGGACGCGCGCCGTCACGCCACGCGGCGTGGCGATCGATATAGGCTCGCCGGCCTCCGACCCGCTGGGCCGTGCCGGCGTCACTGGCAAGATTGATCGGTTCTTCTGGCAGCGGTTTGGTGCCGCAATGCTGTTCAGCGTCCTCGATGCGGGCGGCCAGATCGCCGGCCAAGCCGTCAGCCCTCAGGGCTCAACAGTTTTCCGCACACCTGGCGATACGACTTCGCAAATCCTGCAAGATACGCAGAACATCCGCCCAATCGTGCGCGTGAACCAAGGGACCGAGCTGGCGATCACTGTCGCTAAGGACTTCGATTTCTCGCAAGTCTATGGACTGGCTCTCAAATGAACGCGCCGTTCCGCAACACGGCCATCCTCGATCATGCCGTTCGGCCGCTGCGGCAATATCTCGACGACGATGGCGTAACCGAAGTCGTCATCAATCAGCCGACTATCGTCGGCGTTGAACGGCATGGTGGCTGGACCTGGGAGCGGGAAGCGGGGTTGACCCTCGACGCTCTGAACGAGCTGGCCCGGGCAGCCGCGGCGTTCACTTCGCAGGATGTGACGCGCGAAAACCCTATCTGCTCGACGATCTTTCCAACCGGCGAGCGGGTCCAGCTCGTCCTGCCGCCCGTCGTGCCCGATGGCACCGTGTCGATTACCGTCCGCAAGCCATCAACGAAGACAATGACGATGGCCGATTTTGAGGCCAGCGGTCTATTCTCGGAAACGAAGGTCGCCACGAAGCGGGTCAGCCCGGTCGAGGAAAAATTGCTCGGCCTGCTTCATGCGGGACGCCACGTCGAATTTTTCGAGCTTGCGGTGCAAAGCCGGCTCAACATCCTGATCTCCGGTGCCACAGGCTCGGGCAAGACGACGTTCTCCAAGGGGCTTATCAAGCTGATCCCGGAGAATGAAAGACTGCTGACGATCGAGGATACGCGCGAGCTGGTGGTGCCTCACCAGAACGTCGTCCACATGATCTACAGCAAGGACGGCACCGGCACCGCCAAGGTCTCCGCCAAGGAGCTGCTGGAAAGCGCCCTACGCATGCGACCCGACCGCATTCTGCTCCAGGAGCTGCGCGATGGGACCGCATTTTTCTACCTGCGCAACGTCAACAGCGGTCATCCCGGCTCGATCACGACGATCCACGCGGATTCGGCCGAATTGGCCTTCGAACAACTGACGCTGCTCGTGAAGGAAAGCGAAGGCGGCGCAGATTTGGCGCGCGAGGACATACGATCGCTGCTCAAGATCCTCGTCGACGTCGTGGTGCAGATGAAGAAGGTGGATGGGAAGTTCCGGATGACCGAGATCTACTACGATCCGGCAGGGCGACATGCAGCCTAAAAGGGGCACCATCCTCGCTCTCGGCATCCCGGTGGGGATCGTCGTGGCTTTCCTCATCACGTCGGTCGTCGCGTGGATCTACCTGAGCCTCCCCAGCGCCAAGTTCGACATTTTCAAGATGCCGGCGTTCTTCTGGTACTATCGCCACGATCCTGTGGTGCTAAAAGCGCTAGCCGGGGGCACTTTGGTCGGCGTCATCATCGCCGGCCTCATGTTGTGGTGGGTCTCGAAGCGGAAGCCCCCTCTTCACGGGGCTGCCCGCTTCGCCAAAGAAAGCGAGATCCGTCGCGCTGGATTCCGCGCAAACGACGGTATCGTCCTGGGCAAGAAGGGCGGCAAGTTCCTGACCTTCGGCGGCAATGAACATTGCATCGTTGAGGCCCCTACCCGCTCGGGCAAGGGGATTGGCATCGTCATCCCGAATCTGTTGTCATGGCAGGAGTCGGTCGTCGTGCTCGATGTGAAGCGCGAAAATTGGGATGCCACGGCGGGCTTTCGCCAGAAATACGGACAGGCGGTCTATCTGTTCAACCCGACCGATCCGGAAGGCCGGACCGCTCGCTATAATCCGCTGGGCTATATCGACCGTTCCGATCCCGACCAGGTGGTGATCGAGCTGCAGAAGATCGCCACGATGCTGTTCGTGCCCCCCGAGCGCGGGGAGCCATTCTGGACGGACTCGGCGCGAACCGCCTTTGTGGGCGTCGGCGCCTATCTTGCCGTCACCGATCAGCCCTTCACCATCGGGGCCATCTATCGCTTGATGACTACGGGCGACACGCGCGGGTACTTCCGCCGCGTTCTCGACGACCGCTCGCTCGATCTGTCGCAAGGGTGCCGCAACGCGCTCGCTGACTTTACATCGGGAGCGGACAACACCTTTGCCGGCATCGTCCAGACCGTCACGTCCAAGCTCAGTCTGTGGCTCAATCCCCGTGTGGATGCGGCGACAGAGGAATGCGACTTCGATTTGCGCGAGCTGCGTACCAAGCGCATTTCGGTCTATCTGGGCGTCTCGCCTGACGAACTGGATCGGGTCGCGCCCCTGTACAATCTGCTGTTCCAGCAACTCGTCGACCTGAACGTGCGTGATCTGCCCGACGAGACCACGCCGCTAAAGATCCTCGTCATCCTCGACGAATTTGCGCGAATAGGGCGGGCACAAGTGATTGCGAGCGCCTTCTCCTATGTCGCTGGCTACGGCATCCGGCTCTTGCCCGTCATCCAGTCTCGCTCTCAACTCCGCGCTGTCTATGGCGAGCACGTGGCCAATGAGATCGTCGCCAACTGCGGCGTCGAGGTCGCCTTCACCCCAAAAGAGCTGCGAGTGGCAAACGAGCTATCAGAGCGGATCGGCTATATCGGGCAGGAATCGATCACGAAGTCGCTCACAATCCACGGCGTCCTGGCGAACCGTTCCAAATCCATGTCGGATCAACGCCGCGCGCTACTGCTGCCGCAAGAGCTAATGCAGTTCCCGGACAATGAATTGCTGCTTTTACGAGGCGGCATACCGCCGATCCATGGGGACAAAATCCGCTATTACGCGGACGGCCTCTTCCGTGCGCGCGTTGAGCCAGCCCCGCAAGTGCCCCCGATCCCGCGGACGCTGCGCGATGACGAGGATCTTCCCGACTGTGTGCTGCCGACATTCGACCAGCTCACGGCCCCGGACCCATTCACCTTCGCAATGGATTGCGTCGTAACTCAGGATCATCCCGACATGCTCATCGACGTGTCGGCCGAGCAAAGTGGCAATGAGGTCATCGGTGTAATCGAACAGGAGCGCTGACATGGTTGAGAATGTCGAAGCTGCCGGCACAGGCAAGGATGGCGAGGCACGCCGCCGACGTCCGATGGAAGTGCCCGCCGATCTGGGCTCCCGGTTCCTCCGGGTTGGGGACAAACTCTATCGAAGCGCGCACGATAAACAGCCGGTCGCGACCATCACACCCGACCGCATCAAGGCGAGAGATCCAAATTCCCTTCCCGATCTGATCCGGCTCGCGAAGGAAAACGGGTGGACCGCGATCAAGGTCAGCGGTGATGCCGAGTTCCAGCGGGCCGCTTATCTCGCCGCGTCTGCGCAAGGTATAAAGGTCGATGGCTACAAACCTGACGAGAAAACAAAGGCCGCGGCCGAGCGTGAGGTATTGCGGCAAGGCGGCGTGCCCGACAACCAAGCGATCGCGGCTCGAACCGCCAACCAGGTCCGTGATACCAAGGAACAGGCCGAACCACGTGCCGATCTGGCCGAGCGGTTCCGCCGACAGTCCGACGTCCAGAACGCGCAGGATCCCGAGCTGCGCAAGGCGCAAAGCCATGTCGCAATTGCAATGGCAGTTGCGGCCGACCGCTTCCCCAGCGACCATGATAAACGACGCGAGTTCGTGGCGGAGCACAAGGAGGAGGTGGCAGCTCGGATCGGCCGTGGCGAGATGATCGCCGGCATCGAGGTCAAAGCACGTCAGGAACAGAGGGTGCGCGAGATGGCGCAGGATCAGATCCTGCAGAAATCACGGTCCCGATAGCGGGGCATCCTCCCCGGAAAATAGGCCGTGGTGTGCCACGTGGCACACCGTCGACCGGACAGCTTCCGACCAACCCAAGCCGTGCCAAGATTCGCGCCAGAACGGCTGCTTTTGCCCAAACCCGCCATTACCGCTTCATTGAGCAGAACGGCAGCAGCCCGCCCTAGTCTCGGTCGTTGAAGTCCCTTTGCCGAGTGCCTGAAAGCGGACAGGCCCGCTCAAGAGCAACGCCTGTCTCAGATTGCCGAGCTCCAGCTCTCGCGGGGCATAAAACTTCGGAGAAACCATGGGCGCATCTAGCAGAAGGCCGCAGGTCGGCATCGGCAGGCGAGCAAAGATCTGCCGCGCAGCCGATGGAAAGCGCACGCATGGAAGGGCCGGAAGCTACCCCAGCAATAGCCGCGTTCCGTGCGAGGCGTTGTTGGGTCGACCGCAGCAGAAGTGTCCGATCAGACATCCGGAGGCGACAGGGAACTGGCCTCCCTCAGCTTGTTCACATGGC
>CAJYHD010000737.1 GCA_913773715.1 uncultured Sphingobium sp. | reverse complement strand
CAGCGTACCGTTGGGATTGAAGGTCTGGCCGCGCAGGCGACCCGTGGTGACGAGGCCCCCCAGGCTGGTGTTGGCCGCATTGACGTCCCGCACCAGAATCAGCTGCGAACTGCCCGCCGGGGTGAAGAGGTTGGCGCTGCCGACATTCTTGCGCGAATTGCGATCGAGAATGCCCTCGTCATTCTGATATTCGCCGCCGATCATGAAGTGGCCGCGATCATCGGCGAAGTGCGTACCGAAGGTCGCGTCGAGGCTGTAGCGATAGCCGTCGCCGCGCGAGGACACGCCATTTTGCGCGCCCAGCGTCAGACCTTTGAGATCGTCGTCGAGGATGATGTTGACCACGCCGCCGATCGCGCCCGAACCCCAGGCTGCCGACGCGCCGCCGGTAACGACCTCGACCCGCTTGACGAGGCCCTGCGGCACGGTGTTGAGATCGACCGCACCGGTGAAACGCCGGTTGTTCAGCAGAGTGAGCGTGCGCGTGACGCCAAGGCCGCGAAGATCCATCGCCGAGGAACTGCTGTTCGTGTTGGCGACCGTGCTGGCGGGCGACTGGGTCGCGCGGAATTGCGGCAGGTCGTTCAGAACCTGTGCGATGCTGGGACGCGCGCCCTGACGCAGCTCGGTCTCGCCGATGACGGTCGTCGGCGTCGGCGCTTCGAAGCCCTTGCGGTCGATGCGCGATCCGGTGACGACGATCGCCGGGGCGGCTTCGTCGCTGGCCGCGGCGTCGGCCGGGACATCCGCCTGCGCCATCGCCGCGCCATGCCCCGCCGATGCGATCAGGATGGCGCTGCCGCCCATCAACAGGTGCCGCGATGCGGCCTTGAAATTCGTCATGCTCAGTCCCCTTTTGATTTTTTGATAGATATCGGGCCGCTTCCCGGCGGCTCTGTTTGGAAAAAGATCAGTCCGCCCGGCGGAACAGCAGGTCGTAGGCGCGGCCCTCGCCGAAGCGCAGCGCATCGATCGCGCCGTTCGCGCTGCGCTGGAACTTGATGGTGACGCGCCCGGCGTCCGGCATCGCGTCGGCTGTGAAGACATCGGCATAGCCCGGCGTCAGCGCATGCCCTGCCCAGCGCGGGCCGTCATAGACGAGGGTGTCGCCCTGCTGACGGAAGGTCAGACATGCCCTGGCGTCGACACCGCAGAACCGCCCGAGATAGGGCTTTGGGTCGAAAGTGGTGACCGGCGCGACCTTGCGATAGGCGATTTTCTCGCCCTCGCGATTTTCCCGAACCAGCCCCGACTTGCCGAATGCGAAGACATCCTCGCGAAGCGCCCAGCGAGCGCGGCCAACCGGGGTCAGCGCCTTGCCATCGGCGCGCAGTCGGCCCTTGTCATCGCTGTCGAATTTCACCGGGAAACCCGTCATGCCATCGGCATAGACGCCTGAAGGCAGCAACCCCTTCGCGACATAGGTCTTCGCCTGCACCGGCGGCAGGAAGATGTCCGCGACATCGCGTCCCAGCGTCGGCGTATCAGCGTCGCCACTATTGCAGAGCAGGGAGACGGCAAGCTTGTGGCCGGGATAGCGCGCCATCCACGCGCGATAACCGCCGGTCGATCCGCTATGGCTGACTTCCTGCTCGCCATGATGGTCGAGATTGACCAGCGCCAGCGCATAGGCGATCGGCGTTCCATCGTTGAGCTTGGTCGGCGTCTGCATCGCCTGTGTGAAGCCCGCGCCGAAGGTGTCAGCGTCCAGCGCTGCCTGCCACTTCACCAGATCGCCGACCGTCGTCAACAATCCGCCGTTGCCATAGGCGTCCTCGATCACCTGATCGTTACGATAGACGCCGTCCTGCGCTTCGTAGGCACCGGTTCGTCCCACAACGACATCGCCATGATCGTCCCGCCAGCGCGTGTGCGTCATGCCCAGCGGCGTGAAGATGCGATCGCGCGTGAAGTCGGCAAGCGACTGGCCGCTGACCCGCGCGACGATGATCGCGGCGAGGTTGTAGTTGCTGTTGCTGTAGAGATAATGCGCGCCTGCCGGGAAGTTCGGTTCGGTCTGGCGCGCCATGATCTCCAGCACGTCGTCATTGTTCGCGGTCCGGCTGTTGCGGGGCCAGCCTTCGGCTGCTGCGACTGACCCCCAGTCACGCAGGCCGCTCGTGTGATGGAGCATGTGGCCGATCGTGATCGGCTTGGCGAAGGCGGGCAGTTCAGGCAGATATTTGCGGATGTCGTCGTCCAGCGACAGCTTGCCTTCGCGCGCGAGCATCAGGATCGCTGCGGCGGTGAATTGCTTGGAATCCGATCCGGCTTCGTAGATGCTGTCGGGTGTCGCAGCGACGCCCTTTTCCAGATCCGCCATGCCATAGGCGCGCGTCACGATCGACTGGCCATTACGCGATACGGCGACCGCGCAGCCGGGCGCATCCTTGCGGTTCCAGCGGGCGAAGACAGCATCGAGGCGCGCGGTCGTGGCCGCATCCGCCGCTGGCTCCCGTGCGGCTGCACCACCGGACACGGCGGTCATGGCGCTCATCATCATCATCGCCGCGAGGGCGCGATTCCTGTTCATCTCTCGATCCCCTGAAATGGCCGATCGGCTTCCGCACCGATCTTTTTCGGGCAGAGGCGCTGTGGATCAGCGGCTCTCATCCGTTGTTGTTTTCTGTCTTAGCCTTGAACGCTGTCACGAACCTGACACATCGGCGAGAGAGGCCAAGATCATGTAATGAAAGCAAAGAAAGTCGGTTTATTTCTTTGCTTTGCAATTGGTGGAGGAGGCCTTATCGCAATTTAATGACTGCCGGTCACGGGCAGTGGGGTGGCGGGAAATAGTTTCAATGCGATTGTTGCTGGTAGAAGATGATGAAAGACTGGCGCGTGGCATGATCGCGTCGCTGGAAGCCGCGGGCTATGCCGTGGACATTCTGACATCGGGTGAGGATGCGCTGAGACTGGCGGATCAGGAACCCTATTGCGCGATCATCCTCGATCTCGG
>CAJYHD010000736.1 GCA_913773715.1 uncultured Sphingobium sp. | reverse complement strand
ATCGCCACCCGCTACGACCAACTGGCCAGCAGCTTCCTCGGCATGGTCCATCTCGCCACCGCCAGATACTGGCTCAAATTTGTCCACGCCGCCTAGCCACTCTGACCGCGCTCAATCGTGGCACCGAGTTGCGCGCCCACGTGAACGGCGCGCTCAACAATGGCTGTACGGTGGAGGAGATCAAGGAGGTTCTCCTCCAGCAGATTATCTATTGCGGCCTACCCGCAGGCCTGGGAAGCATCCGCATCGCCGAGGAGGTCTTCACGGCGCGCGGCCTGGATTACAAATAGGGGATACACGCGATCACCGCGCGCGTTTTGCTGCCTAGATTGCTTGAAGACGATGCTGACCGGCCTATTTCGCCTGAGCATTCAGTTCGCCATCAGCAGAATTTCAGGCGGCGGTTGCTCCCAATATCGCAGCTGCAGGCTGAATCAACGCACGTATATCCTTCAATTGACGCGCCGCGTCGGTCAGCGCTTCAGGCGGCCATTGCGATCGCAAACCACCACAGCTGAGCGTCCAATATCGTCCCCTCGACGTATCACCCTCGATCAAGGGCACGGAAACGGCGGCATATTGGCCGCGCATCATGACCAGTGAGACATAGCCGTCCGCCTCGAACTGAGCGCGGGCGGTTTCGATACGATCACGGCGTCGTGGCCAGGCTTCCGGGTCCTGAGCGGCGATCGACGCCAAAACCTTTTCTCGCTCGAATTCTGGCATTACGGCCAGGATGGCAAGGCCAGAGGGGATGGATGTCATCGGTGCCCGCCATCCGACCGGCCGATTGGCGACGACGAAATCTCCATCGACCTGATCGACCGATACGATTTCAAGCCCGGTGCTCAAGCCCAGTGTAATCGTCGCCCCCAGCCGCGCCGCGACTTGAGCCATGTAGGGGCGAGCGATCGCAGGCAGATCCTGCCCTTGAATAGCGGCATAGCCAAGTGTCAGCGCGGGAGCGCCTACACGCAAGGCGGACCCTGTGGGAGCTTTGACCAGAAAGCCGCAATCGATCAACGTGCCACAAAGCCGCCAGGCGGTAGGCTGAGACAGGCCGGTCCGGCGAGCGATTTCGGAAACTGTCAGTTCGGCGCCAGGCCGGTCAAAGCACTGCAGAATGCGCAGGCCCCTAACCAGCGCGACGACGCTGGCTTTTTTTGTTTCGTCTCCAGCCGGTCCTGACACTGCCTACTCCATATCGCCAGGTGAATTATATATTCACCAAGCAAATAAGCAAGACCAAGCGGAGGCAGTTTCTTTGACAAGCCGGCACGCCCCTATCACCCGCCCGATCAGCTGGCGATAAATCCAATTGGGCTGGAGGGTAGGTCGACAGCGTTCCCTATCGCCCTTTGAACACAGGTGCACGCTTTTCCCGGAACGCGGCGATACCTTCGGCATGATCAGCGGTCATGCTGAGCATGGGCTGTTGTTGTCGCTCAAGAGCCAGCGCATCGCCAAGAGTGCCGCCATTCTCGACGAAGGCAGCCTTCATGGCCGTGATGGCAAGGGGCGCGACGGAGCGATACTCCGCCGCTTTGGCTAGCGCCGCGTCCAGCGCTGTGCCCGCAGGAACGATCCTGTCGACCAGACCGATCGACAGCGCTTCCTCTGCTTTTACCGGACGACCGGTGAACATCAGATCGCGGGCCAGCGAACGACCAATGCGTTGCGGCAACGACCAGATCAGGCCACAGTCAGCGGTAAGCCCGATCTTGCCGAAAGCCGCGCCGAACCGCACGCTATCGCCGCCGATCAGATAGTCGCTTGCGGCTGCGATCGAAAGTCCTGCACCAAACGCGGCACCCTCGATAGCGGCGATCACCGGCTTGGGACCACCGGCGATCAGTTCCATCAGGCGGTGCAGCGGCATCAGGCGACGGCGGGAACGCGCCGGGTCAGGGCCGCCGGGCAAGCCGAGTTGGCGTATGTCTGCGCCAGCGGTGAAATTACCCCCCGCGCCGGTCAGGATGATGGTGCGAACCGCCTCGTCCGCAAGCGCCGCCTCGAACCTCAATAGCAATCCCGCGCGCATATCATCTGACAAGGGATTGAGACGCGCCGGATCATGGAGTGTGATGATCGCCACATCATCTCGGGTTTCACGAAGAACAGGATAGGTCATGCGTCACCATAGAGCCGGCGCAGCGCCAGCTTATCTGTCTTGCCAGTGCCTTGGCGGGGCATATCTTCAACGAAGAATACCGTTTTGGGGCATTTGAAGCCGGCGATCTGAGTACGGGCGAAGGCGATCAGGTCTTCGGCCGACAGCGTTTCACCCGGGTGTAGAATGATCACCGCGCATACCGATTCACCCCATTTGGGGTCCGGCTTGCCAATCACAGCGGATTCGCGGACTACCGGGTGACGATCCAGTGCTTCCTCGACTTCTCGCGAGTAGACGTTTTCGCCGCCGGTGATCAGCATGTCCTTCTTGCGATCGACCAGGAAGATATAGCCCTGATCGTCCGCGTAGCCGAGATCGCCAGTGCGGAATGCGCCGCCGTGCATAGCTGCGAGTGTGGCGTTATCGTTGTTCCAGTAACCTAGGAAGATATGGGGATTGTAGATGCAGATCTCCCCTACCACACCCACGGGACAAGGATTGCCGTCATCGGCCAGGATCGCGCCGTCGACCTCGGCCTCGAAATGGCCAACGGAGGCCAGGCGCCGCGTCACTTCTTCCGGACCGTCAAGCCGCACTTCGTGACGGGGCAGCCGCGCTACCCCGCCTGCTTCCGTGGACCCATAGGCCAGATAGAATACCGGACCAAACCGTTCCAGTCCGCGCCGCAACAACTCGGTCGAGATAGTGGTCGACGCCAGCATGATCAATTCCAGCGTGGAAAGATCGTACTCGTCGATGCCGGGATGGTCGAGCAGCGCGATCAGCATCGCGGGGACCATGAAACTGGCGTTGATCCCCTCTTGCTGAACCGTTTCCAGAAACGCGGTGGGATCGAAAGACTTGAGTAAAACGGTCTTTCCGCCGACCCAGTAGGCGCCCAGCGACGGGCCACGCCCTCCGACATGGAAGGCTGGCGAAATCTGGAGCAGGGAAAGAGCGGGGTGGTTCGCAGTGGAGCGGGCACTTAGAACCTGCCCGCGGTGGTTCATCGGTACGCCCTTGGGCCGCCCGGTCGTTCCGCTCGTGTAAAACAGATAGACCAGATCGTCGGGTTCCGATCGGAACGATGGGCCATCCGCGCTGCCATCGGCAATGAGCTGCTCGTAGTCGAGCGCCCAGTCAGGGGTATCGCCGCCGACACATACATAGAGCCGCACGCCATCGAGGCTGGCGCGGAGGCCATCTACCATCGGGGTATACTCTTTCTCGAAGAAGAGTACAGAGGTGCCGGAATCATTGACCAGGTGCGCAATCTCGGGCGCCGCGGCCCGGAAGCTGATCGGCGTCGCGATGAAACCGGCGATTTCCGCAGCCGCAAAAAACTCAAAATACTCGATGCTATTCATCGACAACATGCCGATCCGGTCTTGCTTGATTGCGCCCAGCTTTTCCAGCGAGGCGGCCAGACGCGATCCACGGTCATAAAGGGCGCCATACGACAAGCGTCGATCCGCCATGACGAATGCATCGCGATTGGGCCACCAAACGGCGTTGCGCCGCAGAATATGCCCCAGAGTGTCCATGCCGTAGTTGCGATAAGTCAATGCCGGAACGTCGGTTACGTTGCTCATGCGGTAAAATCCGTGCTGCGCGTCACCTTTTCCCAGGCCGCGATGTCTTTGTTCACGTTGTCAAACTTACGATGGACCCAGGCCCAAGCATCATTTCCCAAAAGCAGGCGCAGCGGCGGCTCGGGACTGTCTATTACAGTCAGGATCGCTTCTGTCGCCTTGGCCGGGTCTCCCGGTTCGCTGCCGCCATAACTGCTCATCCCCTGGCGGGCCATTCCCGCCGGCGTATCCTCGTAAACGGCCAGAGGGGCGCGTGCGATATGCTGCGACCCGCTTGCGAAATTGGTCCGGAAGGCTCCTGGCTCGATCAGGGTGACCTTGATCCCGAATGCGCCCAGTTCCTGCGCCAGGGATTCCGACAAGCCCTCCACCGCATGCTTTGCCGCGCAATAGATGCTCATGCCGGGGATGCCGACCAGCCCGGCCATGGATGACAGGTTGACGATATGGCCGTGGCTTGCACGAAGTGCAGGGATGGCTGCGCGCGTGGTATAGATAGTGCCGTGCAGATTAGTGGCTATCGCGCGATCGATCTCGTCATCGGCCAGTTCTTCCAATGCGCCGGCAATACCGTATCCGGCATTGTTGACCAACACGTCGAGCTTGCCCAACTTGCCGATAGCTTCATCGACGGCCGGACCAACGCGCTCGCGATCGGTTACATCTAGCAGGACACCGTGCGCACGCCCGGGGGCCAGAGCCTCGAAAGCGGCGATCTGGTCTGCGTTTCGCAGAGTGCCTACAACGCTATCGCCCCGTTCAAGCGCAGCCTCGGCCAACAATCTGCCAAACCCGCCCGAGACCCCGGTAATCAGCCAACATCGCGCCATCTGTTCCTCAACCTTGCTTTCGGTCCGCGCTCTGGTCGCTGGATTTTCTAATCGATGGACAGGATCGCCGGTCCAGCGACGATCCTGTACCGGGAACGATGCCTTTTATCGATGCGCCATAATCAGGCCTCAATCACGGCATCGAGCGCCATCACGCCCTCTCCTTCGTCCAGCACCAAGAGCGGATTGACCTCGATCGTGCGTACGGTGTCGGCATTGGCGGCGGCCAAGCGCGACAGGGCGCTGATCGCCTTCGCCAGCGCCGCCACATCCGCCTTGGCTCGGCCACGGAAGCCGTCAAGCAGGGGGTAGCTGCGGACGGAACGGATCATCTCCATTGCCTCATCCTCACTGACCGGGGCGAGGCGCGTGGTGACATCCTTCATCAGTTCCACCGTCACACCGCCAAGCCCGAACATGATGACGGGGCCCAGAAGCGGATCGGTGTGCACACCAACGATGCATTCCGTGCCACCCGTGATCATCGGTGAGATCAGATAGCCTTCGATCCGCGCGTCAGGCATGGCGGCAGTTACCTTGCCGATCATCGTCTCAAGCATGGCGGCGGCATCCTCTGGCGCGACGTGAAGAGCAACGCCGCCAATTTCGGTCTTGTGAAGAATGTCTGGCGAAACCACCTTGATAGCGACCTTGCGCCCGATCGAGGTGGCTGCAGCCTCCGCCGCGGCGGGATCCTGAACCAGATGCTCGGCCGGGGAGGGGACGCCGATCTCGGCCAGCAGCGCCTTGCTGGCGGCTTCGGAAAATTCCGTGCCCGTAGCGATGGTGGGTAGGCCGGCGAGATCACCCGTGCCAGGAAGGGGCTTGCTCCAGGCTTCGGGAAAAGTCGCCAGTGCGGACAGCGCCTTGATCGCGCGCGCGGGCTCGCGATAGCAAAGATATCCAGCCTCCACGTACTCCGCCAAAGTCTCGGCGGGGGCGGTGACGGATGCCGCAAGCGGAACATCGGAATAGCGCTCGGCGATCGTCTTGAGGCTGTCCACCAGCGGCCGCTTGATGAAGGGCAGACCGGCGATCAGGCCGACATTGATATACGCGGTGTCGAATTCTCCTGAAGCCAGCACAACATCGATCGCGCGGGCGTACATCGGCGGGTCGTTCGCCACCTGCCCGGTCAAGTCGATCGGATTGAACGGCGCGCCGTTGGGCGAGATCTCCATCAGCTTCGCCTGCACGCCATCCGATGCGGAAGGCACTTCCAGGGCCTCATCCGCCGCGAAATCAGCCGCTTGCACGCCGATACCCCCCGAGTTCGTCAGGATGGCGAGGCGTCGGCCTGTAGGGAAACGGCCCCGGCTGGCGGCGTAGGCCACGTCCAGCATTTCTTCCGTCGTGCGGGCGCGATACACGCCATAGCGTTCGAAGACGGCATCATAGACGCCGTCTGATCCCGCGAGCGACGCTGTGTGCGAAGCAGCCGCTTTCGCGCCCTGTTCCGTGCGGCCGACCTTCAGCACCACCACGGGTTTACGCCGGGCATGAGCCGCAGCCAAACCGTTGAAGAAGGCCTGGCGATCGCGCACGCCTTCAATATAGCCAACGACGACGTCGACATCGTCGCTCATCGCCATATATTGCATCGCCTCGCCCAGGCCGATGTCCGCTTCGTTGCCAGTGGTTATCCAGACGCCGAAATCCAGGCCGACCTCCTGCGCGGATTTCACCACTTCGCCGGCATAGCCACCGCTCTGACTGACCAAGCCTAGACGACCGAGCGTGCCTTTCACGTCATCGAAGATACCCGAGAAGGACAGGAAGCTGTTGGCGTGCAGATTATACATGCCAAGGCAATTGGGACCCAGCAGCCGCATCCCCGCGCCACGCGCGATATCGACCATGCGCTGCTGCAGCGCCACGCCCTCGTCGCCCATCTCGGCGAAACCGGCGCTGAAGATCACAGCCGCCCCCACGCCCTTGCGCGCGCACGTCTCGATGGCGGGCAACACCGCGCCGGTCGGCAAGGCCAGTACCGCGCATTCCACACGGCCGGGAATATCGTCGACGCGGGCATAGGCCTTCACGCCCTGGACTTCATCGCGTCCCGGATTGACGGGGAAGATGTCACCGCTGAAGCCGACTTCCTTCAGGTGACGCATCGCACGGCCGCCGATGCGGGTAACATCGCCGGATGCGCCGATCATTGCAATGGAGCGGGGACGCAGAAGAATGTCGAGGCTGGTCATGTCTGGCCGATGCTGTTGAAGTTGAGTCGGTGACTAGGCGGCGGCGCGTTGTGCCTCAACCATCGGGTTGTGCGCGGATGCAGGAATCATCCATGTGCTGTGCGGGCCGGTATCCTTCCGGTGCGGTACCGTCGGATCCCATAGGTGTCGCTCGGCTCTCAACCCAGCATGCGAACCGTGTCATGATCGATCGCTGCGATGCCAAAGCGCGCGGTGTAGGCGGCATTGGTCGCCTCTGTCTGGAAGGTCGTCTCGTTGATCAGGAAGATGAACAAGCCATAGACCAGGCCCTGCCGATAACGCAGCCAAGCGTGGTCGAGATCGATCCGGGGACCGCCTGCTCGTTCCAGAGCGGTGAGGTAATAAGCGAGAAGCGGCGCCTCCCACGCACGTCGGTGGGCGATGTCGATCGCGGAGACGAGATGGTAGGATACCTCGAGCCACCAGGATGAACGGGAAGTGGTGGGGTCAAAGAACCCGGGGTTCCCGCCATCCTCGACAAACAGGTTAGCCGGATGGGTATCGCCATGGATCAGGCAGAAGGCATCTTCCCGCTCGATCTCCCCGATCCTTCGAAGCGCGTGCCGCATCCATTCCCGGTCCTGCAACTCGCGTGCCACGACCACGCCGCGCGGCGCCTCCATGAAGTGGTTCCACCGCTCCTTCTCCAGATAGTAGTCCGTGTAAGGCATCGCCGAGGCATCGAAGCGGCCTGCCACCCAAGACCAGCGGCCACCGGGCAGCAGTTCCGGGCTGTTCCAGGTCTGCGCGTGCATTCCGGCCAACTGGTCCAGTCGATTGCGGATATGGTCGTAGCCGAACGGCTCCTGCGCGCGGCAGAAGGTGACGTTTCGGGCGACCAGATCCTCCATCAGGGTAGCCGCTCGCCAACCGTGTTTGTCGATGCCGGCCCAAAAGGTGGCGGGCAGATTGAGCGGTACGTGCGGCGCGATCTGCCTGTAGAACCGCGCTTCCCACCGGTACATGTCCTGCATGCGTTCGCTGTGATCCTCGAACGCACCTTTCAGGATCATGCGTGTGGGCAAGCCGATGTCGCGATCGTAAGTAAGTTCGAAGCGGGCCTTGGTGCAAGTGGAGTGGATCACGTCTATCCGCTCGGCGCGAGTGACGGTGACGTCATGGCCGCCTGCATGGATCGCCCGCCGCATCCAGTCCGTGTCGATATCGTAGACGCTCTCCGGCAGTTCCATGGTGAGCATGCCCGCGGTTTCGTCCATCATGCGCTGTTCCTGCGCACTGAGCGGCCAGATGGTGCTCAGATCAAATGCCATGCCCGTTCTCTCCGGATTGTTTTTTCGCCGTCGGTTTCTGTCCTCGCGGGAAAGGCCCGATCAACTTCCCTTGAAGTTCGGCTTGCGTTTTTCGCTGAAGTCGGCGTGCGCTTCCCTGATATCGTCGGGCGCATAGACCTTGTTGAGGAAGCTGCCCAAGTTCTGGAGCGCCATCTGATCGTCGATATGTTTGCCAAGTCCACGATAGACGACTTGCTTGGCCATGGCGAGCGCCACGGGCGGCCCTGAGGCGATCGTCTCCGCCAGCGTCATCGCCCGGTCGAGCAGCTCTTCGTCCGCCACCCGTTCGGCCAGCAGGCCACACGCCAACGCCTCTTCACTCTCCACCATCTTGGCGGTGAGGATCATCTCGAGCGCCTTGCTGACCCCGACAGCGTCGGGAAGATAGGCTGCGACGGCGTCCTGCGGGGGCATGCCGTGCTTGGCGAAGGCGGCGCAGAACCGGGCTGAGTGGCTGCCGATGCGGATATCTGATGCCAATGCGATGCCAAGCCCCGCGCCCACTGCCACGCCATTCACCGCGGCGATGATCGGCTTGGCATAACGCCTGATGCGGCCAATCTCGTGGTCATTGAAGTCGAGCATGCGATACGCGGAACGCCAAGTGCCTTTCGACACGTCGTTCTCACGGATGTCCAAGCCTGCGCAAAAGCCGCGCCCCGCCCCGGTGATGACGATGGCGCGGACATCGGGATCGTCGGTCATCGCTTCCAGAGCACGCGTCATGTCCGCCAGCATCGGCAGTGTCACCGCATTAAGCCGTTCAGGCCGATTGAGCGTGAGCAGAGCGACATAGCCCCTCTTCTCCACCAGGATATCATCCGCCATCGTGCTCTCTCCTTGATTTATGCGATCGTCTGAGTGGCCATCGCCAGGTTTGCCGGCGCGCACGCCGCCAACTGGGTGATGTTGGTGGCGGGTCTTATGAGGTTCGTTCGCGCGCCGATGAAAGCAACCGGCGTGATCGCATCCGAACTCATAGCTTTCGGCGATCCGAACGGACGTGAAGCCGCGCTTCTCAGCGTGAAGGGGCAGGTCCAGCTGCCACGCGATGCGAACGCCAGAGTGGCTGATACTGATGCCGGTCTTCCTGCCGGGCCCCTCCAAAACGTCGGCCGTGTCCGATCTATTGTTCTACCCTAAGATCGTGTTCGGCGCAGGGACAGCATACGACCCAATGATCATATATGTGCACGTGCCGCCTTGCCTGATCCGGCTTGTGATTACGGCAGCGCGCCGGGGGAATTGATTGCGCTTTGCTGATAGCATCTCGTAGCTTTTGACGAACAGACCACCAAGGCAGTCGATAGGAGAGGTTCGCAGGATGTCAGTTCGCCAGGCGGCTGTCCGTATGTGGGCATCATGAGCGGAACCGCGCCGGAGCGTCCCTTGCAGCGCTATGCCGGTGCCGTGCCACCTACTCCGGACTGGTTTAATGACGCGGTCGCGACACCGCCTGAGCGGTTGAGCGTCTTCCACGGCGGTTGCGAAATCGAAGTGCTGGCGTGGGGCAGGCGTGGCCTCCCCGGGCTGTTGCTGCTGCACGGCAATCGCGCCCATGCGCAATGGTGGACGCCCATCGCCGCGCAATTGTCGGACCGGTTCCGCGTCGCCGCCCCGTCCTGGCCGGGGATGGGAGGATCCGGCTGGCGGCAGATCTATCGTGAGGTGGACTTTGCGCAGGATGCGCTGGCAGCGGCAGAAGCGGCGGACTTGTTCGCCGAGGGTCCTCCGGTATTCGCAGCCCACAGCTTCGGCTGCGGGCCGCTGCTCGCCGGCCTGTCCGATTACGGAGACCGGTTGGCAGGCGGTATCATCATCGACACGCTGATCGAACCCGACGCCGCGATACCCGACATCGGCCAACAGGCAAGCCACCGCGTCTATCCGTCGATGCAGGATGCGTTGTCCCGTTTCCGACTGGCCCCCGCGCAGACCTGCCGGAATGATTACTATGTCGACTGGGTCGCAAGGAACGCGCTTCGTGCCGAAGATGGAGGGGTCGTCTGGAGCTTCGACCCGCAGCTTTGGGAACGGTTGGAGCGGATTGATAAGTGGAAGGCGGTGGCCTTGTCACGGTGTCCTCTCGCGATGATTTACGGCGAGCGGTCGGTCGCGGTGCGCGAGAGTGATATAGCCGGTCTGCGCGCGCATGCCCCCGCTCTGGGCGAAGTGGAAAAGATCACGGACGCCGCCCATCATCTCATGCTGGATCAACCCTTGGCGACGCGAAACGTCATAGCACGCCTTGCAACCCGTTTGCTGGCC
>CAJYHD010000735.1 GCA_913773715.1 uncultured Sphingobium sp. | reverse complement strand
GAACGCATGGAGACGTTACGCATCAAAGTCCAAGAACGGATAGTGCGCGCCGGTCACGGCATGCGCCTGATATCGTTCGATATGGAGCCGCTTGACGTTCGCCAAGCCTTTCACTGGAACGAGCAGTGCCTGGAAGCACGAGTCGAGACACTGGATCCTACGCTCAAGCCCGCAATCGTGCCGCTGCGCAGCTACACCTATCGGCGCTTCGCGGCGAGCGTGGCCCTGCTTGAGCGCCGCCAGCGTGGCCGTTCGGCGATGGCAACGCAACTCGCCAAACAGGGGGCGGTCCTCGAGGTGGGCCCACTGACGGAAGCGCTCATCGCTCGGCCAAGTCAGACGCTGCCGTCGGTGGCCGCTTGAATGTTACAGACGCGAAAATTAGCTGAGATCCCTGATCCTGGCACCGCTGCCAGCGCAGATTTGGTCGCCACCCTTCTTTTCAGTTATCTGGATGGCCGCCTGTTGCATCTGCAATACACCCTCGCCGGGCCCTAGAGTGTTCTTGTGCGGCTACCTTGTTACGCTCGGCCAGGGTATCGGTAAGGACGTGTTGTTGGGGCTCAAGCGCAAGACGCTCTGGGCCTGCATCCAGCCTTGGGCAACGGTCGGATCGGTGCATCGCGCGTATCCGCTGACAATTGAACAACCTGCGTCAATCTCGTGACCTGTCGCGGCTGATTTATGCCAGCGAGATCGATGTGGTGGCATGACGGGGGTGAGCGGGGCGGGGGCGTCACCGCCGCGTGACGGTGTCGGTCGTGACGGTGGCAAGGAAAGATTGGGTTCAATCGAGATGCAGGATCATGACGACCAGTTGAGGGAAAATATCATCCCGACATCCAGCATGCTGGAGTTGCTGCAAGCCGAGATGGCCAGCTACGAAGAGCGGCGAGACAATCTGATTTCAGCGGTGAGGGGGCTTTCGGGCAACCGCCTTGCGGAAATCTATCGCCGCCATCTCGAAGGTTTGATGCTCAAGTCGACGTACAACCGACAGCGGGTACGCGCACTCCGGGCCCTTGTGGCGAAGCTGCGAGAAGAGCTGAAACCACTGATTGAGCAGGTCATGGCCAAAGAGATAGCTCTTCATTTGGCTGAGATGGAGATGCAGGCCTATGAAGGTGCGGACCAGGCTAATTTTCGAGACCGACAGGTAAAGAAGGACACAGGGCTTTACGCCGATACCGCGGATTTTATCGACGTGCTGTTCGATGAGCATGAAATTACCCGCGACGATTTTGCCAGTCTCAATTCGGACGATATCGCCAGGATCGCGCAGATCATCAATGAAAGTGCCGCTGCGAACGTTGAATCAGGCCTGTATAATTCTGCCCTCAAATTCGCGAAAAATTTTTGAGAAACCGACATTAGAAACCTCTTTGGGCGCTTGCGCGCAAAGGGATAGTCCTCAGGGTGTCCGCTCGTGCGGAAGCGTCCTAAACATCCAACCAATCCAGCGGCGTCGGACTCGGATTGAAATGGAAGAAACCGGCTTGCCGCCAAGTTTCGATGCCGAACCATTCTTTCCCCAAGTCATGGAATGCATGACACGCATCCTCTTCCAGATAGTGGACATGCTCTACCGGGATATCGGCTGGCATAAAACCGCCGTCCTGAATATACTCCCAAATCGCGGTCTGAACATGGTAGTCCGCAGGCATTTCTGCGGTGCTGCCCTCGACCCAGCTTTCGCGTAGATTCCTTCGCCGCTGCGATCGTAGGGCCATTGTGAGGGCATACGCCCCCGAAGTCACCTCGGTGACGCCAAGCAGCGATTTGGCCCGAAGATAGGCACGATCCCGATCGTCCGCCGGGGATGCTTTTGCTTGGACGATGTAGTCGGGTACGTCGATCCGCATGCGCCGCCGATCCTGCCCTCCAAGCGAAAGGTCCATAGACGACGCAGAATTGCGCCGGAAAAACTCATTAATGTCAGCGCCAGGTGGTAGGCTACGGTCCGGGTCGGCTCGCCGAGGAACTTCTTCCGTCGGTCGCTCCGCCTGAAATGCTGCCAGCACTTCTCGAGCGGCTTCTGCCATTCTACGCTGTAGCTCGGGATCGTTGCCGTACCAGTACAGCGCACGTATCTCTCCCATGTTGAGATGCTCTTTGACGCCTGCCATCAGTGGCCAGCCGGCACCGATAGCCGCCTTCGCCGCAACCCCTTTCCGCATCTCCATCAGCAAGGTCGAGGCAACGACAAGCCGCAATGCGTCATTATACGCGTTCCGGTATTCCTGCTCATGGCCCTTCGCCGCGGGGTGATCCAACAGAGCGCTAATGCGATCGCGTTGGCGTCTGACGAATTTGCTTGGACTCTCTTTGCCCCGCCCGATCGCGTAAGTGACGTTGTCTCGAAGTTTGAAGTCGCCCTTTGCCAGCGCCTCCATCCAGGTGAGCCCGTCAGGTTCAGGGCCGATAAGAGCCAACACGAACTTGGCCACAAAGCGTTCGCGCTTGTCGCGCGGCGCGATGATGGACCGGATAGCCCGTTCGGCTTGAGCCGCTGCTGCGTCCGGGCCTGACGCCCAGCGAGCCTGAAAGGCGGAGACGAGTTCGACGCCGAACAAATCGTCGAGGGACAGTTTGAGCATAAGAAGCTTTTACCGCGCTTACAGAACAGGATCGTTAACGAGGCTTCGGCCGTGTCCGGCTATTTTTGACTTTGGATGAGGAAACAGATGTCCGGACGCGGCCGGACGTGAAACCGCAGAAGGCAGGACAAAGAGGCAGGTCACGCGTGACAGGAAGTGAGTTTGTCCTGGGCAAACTCTGCGGCGCAATACCGCAAAATTGCTGCAGGCACTTTTGCTTTGGCGGCGCGCGTGCGCGCGAGGGAGCGCTATGCGCTCCTGGTGGAGGCGTCGCCTCCAGGTCCGCCGGCACCGCGATGACGGTGCCTCCGGAAGGCGGGACCGATCGCAGGGCTGTGAGCCTGCGACGCAAGGATATCCCGAGCGCCTCATGGCGACAAGACGGATGGTGAAAGGCCGGAAAGCAGATCGGCTGAGCCGAGAGGTGAAATGACCAGGGAGGATCGCCGCGAACAGCCCGCGGCCCCCATGGATAGAAGTCGACCATGCACATCAAGACACTGGAGGCGGTCGCGATCGCCGCCGCCATGACCCCTGCGCGTCTCGCCGGGCTGCGCTTTCGTGTCGATTCAGATGCGGGCCCGATGCCCGCCACCCGGCTGCGCCACTATCTCCACGCATCGGCGGCGCGGTTGCTGATTGTCCCTGCAATTGTACCGCCCACCCGCCGAGACGTCGAGGAACTCGTCCGGGCATATGACACCGATGTGCTGATCGCGCTCGCCTCGCGGGATAGCGTCGACGACATCACCTTCGCCGTCATGCTCGCCGGCAACGATCCGGTTTACTCATCCGGACTGAGCCTCCTCCTCGGTGCCGAGGCGCCATCTCATTTCGTGCCTCCGGAGCCGGGCAACACGTCCTTCGCCCTGCTGCCGGAGGGACTTCGTGGTTGTGAATGCGCGCCCTGGGATAGCGAGGTGGATCGGCGAGCGGGATTGGCCGACGGGCGCGCGCTTCTGTCCGACATCTTCGCGGGAAAGACGAAGTGACCGCGCTTCCCGAATGGCTGGCGCCTGGCGCCGTCGCCGACCGGCTTTTCGATGTTCGCGCCGAGGCCGGCCGCGGCATCGGCTTTGGCCTCGTCCGGCCGCGCCGTAGCGGGCTGGACAATGCAATGAGCCAGATCGCGTTCGCAAAGCTTAACCCAGTCAAACCTAGCAAGGATACGCCAAGGACGGCGTGCGGCTGGCCGGTGACGGCCCGCGATTACCGGATCATCCCGGCGCCCGGCGTGCCAGATGTCGGGTCGTTCGAACGGCTGTTCAGCGAATACGACGCGGCGGTCCAGCCGCACCAGAAGCTTCTGGGCGCGGTCTTCACCTTCCCGTTCGATCGTGACGTGCCCGTGCATGATGCGTTCGGGGCGGTGCTGTCCTACGTGGCATTGCGGCTCGGCCGGGAACGCCGCCTGACCAGTCTCG
>CAJYHD010000734.1 GCA_913773715.1 uncultured Sphingobium sp. | reverse complement strand
GGCAAAGATCACGAGTCGTTCGAGACTCTTCACCCCAACCGCCTGGTCGATCTGGCGTTGAATCGTCCGCGACGGCAGTCCAGCGTGGAACCAGACGCGAAGCCCCTTGAAGCCCGCGACTTGCGTGAGGATGTGTTCGCCATCTTCGACATCGACATTGAGTTCGCCCTGGTCGGGGTTGCTCCAACCGAGGTGATCGACGAAGAGATCGCGAAACTGTCGCCGGTCGACAAGATCCAGAAGTACTGCGCTGTCCACCGTTAGTTCACTCCCATGGTGCTCACGATGCGGATGGAATCGTTGCCGGAGCGGCGCTCGATAACCAGCTTGTCCTCGCGCGCGAGCGCGGCGAGGCGGTTGGCAAGCTCGTCGTCCGAGGCACCGTTGCGGACTGCGTTTCGCAGTCGTCGATCGGCCTCATTCGTGAGCGGGTGCTGGTAGAGCAGATCCAGGGCCGCCGCCGCTTCGGGGCCAAAGTCAAAGAGGCTCTCGCCCAGCCGCTTCCAGATCTGACGGCGCACCCCGCGAAGGCGTCCTGCGGCGACTGCGGGATTGGCGAGCGGGCCGCGCACGAGTGCCCCGACGAGCTGATCCTGATTCGCTATCCGCTCGGCGGAAGGCTCGTCGGGTGCGCTCTCAAACACGCGCAGCGTCTCAAACCCTGTCAGGAGCCGCGTCTCACCGTCCGGCGTTGTCCAGCCGAAGCCATCGATGCCGGCCTCAGTGCGGACGTAGCAGGCGACCCCATTTTCCTGATCGGTGACGCGGCGCGTCCTCGTCGCGTCAACGAGGTCTGGCAGTCGACGCGCACGCTCGGCAGCCTCAGGCGTCTGCTGCAGCGCGTTACTCCAGTACTGGAACGCCAGACTTGCGGCGTCAATGTCCTCGACGTCCTCGCCCTCATCGAGCGTGCCGTTGTACAGGTCGTTAATCGTTAGAACTTCGTCCTCCGAGCCGAAGAACTGCTCATCCGACCCGAATGCCTGCGCGTTCTGCTGCAGCCGGTCGGCAATGCGCTGGCGAAGCGAGAGAACGTTGTTAAGCGAGCCGTGGAAGATCGAGTAGAGCAGAACCTCGGAAGACTCCTGCCCAACGCGGTCTACGCGCCCGGCACGCTGGATCAGCCGCACGATTGCCCACGGCAAGTCGTAGTTCACGACGATGTGGGCGTCCTGGAGGTTCTGTCCCTCGCTGAGTACGTCGGTCGAGATGAGCACTCGAAGCTCATCACCACCACTCTCACCATCGCCCTTCCCACGCAACTTGTTCGATCGCGGCGAGAACCGGCGCGCGAGCTGGGTCGGATCCTCGTCGTCACCTGTGGCGGCGTCGACTGCCTCGATACCGAGCGATCGGAGCGCGGACGCGACGTAGTTCGCGGTGTCCTTATACTCCGTGAAGACCAGCACCTTGTCGTCCGGGTGGTCCTCAGTGATCAGTTTGGCGAGCGCCTCGAGCTTCGAGTCCCGTCCGATCTCCCACGGCCCGTAGGCGTCAAGCAGTGCGGTGAGCGCCTGCGTGTCCGCCGCGAGCGCATCGCGCAAAGCTGGCGTGAATAGTTCGGGGCGCACCCATGTGATGTAGCCAGGGTTCGTGTCGATCAGCGCCTGATAGCGCTGCGCAGCGGCATCGCCGAGGCGCTCGGTGTCGTCGACCTCGTGCTCGATGACGTCGTCATCGTCGAGCAGGTCCGCCTCCTGGATCGTGCCGGTCGGCAGCGGCAGTCCGTTGTCGATTGCGTAGAGGAACAACTCGTTGCGGGCGACGTGACGACGCAGTGACAGCGTGAACGCGTACCCACCTGACGAGAGCCGCTTGTAGAGCGTGGTCCGCACGAAGCCGGCGACCTGTCCGCGTGCCCGACGCAGGTTCTCGACCAGCTGTTTGTCGTCCTCGGACCACTCGGACTTGCGCTTTTCGTCGACGTAGGCGATGAGCGAGTAGCGAGGCAGCACCAGGTTCTGGAGTGTGTTCAGGGTGTCATCGCTGACCATGAGCGCGGCCGGATCGTCGCCCTGGAAAGGGTGGTCGATCGGCCGTGCCTCGCGATCCGGGAACCGAAACTTTGTCCCGTCCGCGAAGCGAAGATACTTCGAGCCGTCGTCATCCGTCTCGGAGTAGTTGTTCTTGATGAAGGTCCGGGTCCGCCGCACGAGGTGCTCACTCATGAGCCGCTTCCAGTCGTCCGGGTCTTCGGAGCGCTTGAATGCCTGGAGCGTCGTGACCTTGCCATCGACGCGGTCCGCGAGCCTCGGGTCCGCCGCCAGCGCGTTGACGGGTGAGATGCCAAGGTCCTCGTCAGGCTGGATGAAAAGTCCGAGCTGGTTGGCCACGTCTTCGAATCGCCGGTTATACGGCGTCGCCGTCAGAAGCAGCGCCTTCGCGCCGACCCTGTCCAGATACTCAAGCACCGCTTGATAGTCCCGACGCTTGTCGTTTCGAAGCGTGTGCGATTCGTCGACGATGACGAAGCGGTAGCGGCTGATCGTCGGCAGCACGTTGTGGGCCTCGGTATAAGAGACAACGCGGCCTGGAACCTCGTACGCGTCGAAGTAGTCCTCCCACATCTGCTTCAGATTCTTCGGGCAAACGACAAGCGGCAAGTACCCGTGCTCCTCGCGAAGCATCAGGGCGACAGCCACCGCAGTGATGGTCTTGCCGAGCCCGACCACGTCGCCGAGCATCGTGCCGCCGCGGGTCACGATCCGGCGGGCAAGCGTGCGCACCGCAGTCGCCTGATAGTCCAGCAGCTCA
Organism: uncultured Sphingobium sp.; assembly: GCA_913773715.1. The sequence continues at coordinate 1,151 of CAJYHD010000734.1, read as the reverse complement.
GACTGCACCTCGAGCGGCACCGAGTACTCGTCCTGCCCCTCGCGCACGTCGCGCGAGAGGTCATAACAGAGCTTGAGGAACACCTCGTATGGAGGCTTCGGCTTCACCCACGACTCATCGAGCAGCGCAAGCAGATCGGCCGTGACCACGCGGCTGTGTGGGTCGTTCCAGCGCGCATCGAACCACGCTGCGAGGTCCTTGCCGCCTCCAGAAGAGTCCGGCACATCGACGTTGAGTTCGAGGTTCGAGTTCAGGCCGGGCGCAGTCAGGTTGCTGCTGCCGACGAAACCCATGATGGGCGAGTTGAGATCCTGGCGGTGGAAGATGAACGTCTTGCCATGAAGGGGCCGGCGGGTAAACACCTTGACCTCGACTTTGCCCGACTCCAAATGCTCTCGAAGGGAACCGAGCGTCTTGCGATCAGCAGTCGTCGGCACACCACGCATGAGCTGTACCCGTAGATGCTCGAGAAGCTTCGACTTCCGCTCCTTTGAGATTTGTACGTCCGCGTCGGGGCGGGGTTGCCCGTCCACGGTCGCCTGGAGCTGATCGAGCGTCTCTTCTTCAGGTCCCGCGAACACCATCCCGATGAGGACTCGCGCTACCGGCGAATCCGACGCTTCCTTCGCAGCCACGATGTCGTCGAACTCACTCCAGCCCCGGAGGTTGAAGTACGCGACCGCGACGTCCATGCGGTTGAAGTCCTTCAGCGTCGCCTGGAGGTGCTCCCCAAGGCGAAGCTCGATGTTGTCGAAAATCCGGGTCACGGCGCTCCTTCGTCGCTTCCCGGACTACCAGGAAGATGGTTCTCCCTCAGGGTACCGAGGCGCACAGATACCACCCAGGAATGGGCACGCCGGGCGTGGCGCTGCCCGCAAGAGCTTCGGACTGCGCCAGGGTCGGGCAAGCGCGAGCACCGAGACCGACTTCGCGACGGCAGCCCGTGAACTGATTGATCTGGTGAACGGTACCGCCTACCTGACCAGCTAAGTTCGGGCGATCGATATGAGCGACGCCCTCGACCTGCTCAGTAGCGCACACCACGGCTTAGAAAACTTTTACAACGAACCGACACCCGCGCGTCGTGTGCTCGACGTTGCCGGCGAGAAGGGTGACGTCCCGGACGCGGTGCGCGAACGCTATATCCGCGT
>CAJYHD010000733.1 GCA_913773715.1 uncultured Sphingobium sp. | reverse complement strand
ACTATTTGGCATCTGCCAAATAGTTTCGCGGACGTCAGATCATAGACGTGCCGCAAGCCCTGAGCGTCGCCGACGGCAGCCAGATGAAGCGCGGCGACCAGCTCCGCGCGCTGCTCCTTCCGACCCTGCTCCGTCATTCGCCCCATGGACGCTTGATCGCGCTTATCTACGCGCCCGTCAACGTGTCGATGATGACATGGGGAGATATCGTCACGCATCTAATGAGATATCATTACTAAACTGTAATTTGCGGTCCGGCTGTCAGGGGCGGTAGCTGAGCCTCTCGTTCGAACAATTCCGGATAAGTCGTTCGTGAACCGGCCCCGCCTCATCATGTCTGCATTACGGCGGGTGCTGCGTCTTGCGTCGGTCCTGCTATCGATCCTGCTGCTGCTTGGTCTTGCTTCGGCGCAGGTGCATCGCGATGTCGGCCATGGCCTTCATGGTGCATCAAGCGACGATGTGCAGGGGCATGCCCGCCGCTTCGTCATCGAACGGCCGGAGGACTGTGCGCTGTGCAGTCTGTCGGAAGGCATGAACCCGCTCCTGTCGTCTCCGCCCTCGCTGGCCGCAGCGATCGCGCTGACTTTCCTGTTGCTCATCATGCTAGCCTTTGCCGATGCGCAGATTCGCCGGATCGATCATGGCTGGAACAGCCGCGCTCCGCCGGGGACCGCTCTTCGCCCAGCCTGACGCTTTCGCATCAGCCGGAAGCCGGGCGGTCGATCACAGCATCCCTATCTTTCGGAGTTTCCATGCGCACCACGCTCTTCACCAGCGCGGCCATTGTCGCCATCGCCGCCGCCCCCGCTTTTGCCGACGAAGCGCCGCCGCCATCGGCCACCATCATCGTCACCGCGTCACCCATCGCCCATGAACGTGACGACACACCGTCCATCGTTGCCAAGGTCGATGCCGCCGAAATTCTCCGTCAGGGCGGCGCAACCATATCCGACGCGCTTGTCCGCGTTCCAGGTATCGCCGCCAGTGGCTTTGCGACGGGGGCCAGCAGGCCCATCATCCGTGGGCTCGATGCCAACCGCGTCCGCATATTGGAGGATGGCACCAGCGTATCGGACGTGTCCGACATCGGACCCGACCATGGCATCCCCGTCGATCCACTGGCGGCGCAAAGCATAGAGGTCGTGCGCGGCGCCGGTACCCTGCGCTACGGCAGCCAGGCGATCGGCGGCGTCGTCAACGTCATAAACAATCGCGTGCCGACCGCCTTGTCCGAACATCCGCTTTCCGCGCAGGTGGAGGGCAGCTACGGCAGCGTATCGGACATGTGGCAGGGTGCGGGCCTGCTCGACGCGTCGCTCGGCCAGTTCGCGCTGCACGCCGACGGCTTCGTCCGGGATGCGGGCGATTATGATACGCCGCTCGGGCGACAGCAGAACAGCTTCTTCCGCGGCCATGGCGGGTCGCTCGGCGGCTCCTATTTCTTCGGCAACGACGATGCGAGCCATGTCGGTCTCGCCGTTACGCAATATGACGCCAAATACGGCATCCCCAGCGATGACACCTTCATCAACATGCGTCAGACGAAGGTGATGACCAAATCGTCCTTTGCGCTGGGCGACGGCCTGTTCAAGTCGCTGAGCCTGGATGGCAGCTACGCCGACTACAAGCATGACGAGGTCAACCCGGACGGCACGATCGCGACCACCTTCAAGAACAAGGAGTATAATGGCCGCGCGGAATTGCTGATGAACCGGATCGGCTTCATCGATAATTCGGCTTTGGGCTTCGAATATCAACATCGCGATTATTCGGCGCTGGGCGACGACAGCAGCTATCTCTTCCCCTCCACGATGGAGAGTTTTGCCGGATATATCTTCGCCGACACCAGCCTTACCGATCGGCTTCATCTCGAAACCAGCGGCCGGATCGAACATGAGACGATCAACGGTACGCCCGCCTCCAACCTCTTCACCCAGCGCGACTTCACCCCGCTCAGTGGCGCGGTCGGTGCGCTCTACACGGTCAGTCCCGCGATCAAGCTTGGTCTCACCTTCTCCAGCACGGGGCGTGCGCCCGCCATGGCGGAATTGTTCGCGCGCGGCGGCCATGACGGCCCCAACACCTTCGAAACCGGCGATCCGACGCTGCGGATCGAACGCGCCAATTCGCTTGAGGGATCGCTCCGCATCAACAGCGGCGCGTTCCGGTTCGAGGGCAGCGTCTATAGCAGCTGGTTCCACAACTATATCTATGGCGACTTGACCGGACGCACCTGCGACGACGACGGCGTATGCGTGACCGGTGGCGACGGCGATCTGCGCGAGTTGAACTATCGCCAGCAGAACGCCCATTTCCGCGGGCTTGAAGGGCAGGCGAGCTATGATCTGGTCAAGACCGATCGCGGCACGTTCAAGTTCGATGTGCTGGGCGATTACACCCGCGCCACACTGTCCGACGGCAGCAATGTCCCGCGCATTCCCCCCTATCGCATCGGCGGAGGGCTGAATTGGGAAGGCAAGCAACTCGATGTCGGGTTTAACCTCATCTATGCCGGGCGACAGGACAAGGCGGGCGCGTTCGACACGCCTACGCCCGGCTATGTCTCGCTCGACGGGCAGATCGCGGTCCGGCCCTTTGCCGACCATCCGGGCGTCGAACTCGCCCTCGTCGGACAGAATCTGACCAACGATGTCCAGCGTCTGGCGACCGCGCTCAACAAGGATCAGGTGGTCCTGCCCGGTCGCCGGATTATGGCCACGCTCAAGCTGGCGACATTCTGACCATCGCTCTATGATGGCGCGATGACACAGGCGCGCGCTCTCAAGGTGAAGGTGCAGATTTTCTGCGGCGACGAAATTGCCATGGGACCGGGCAAGGCGGATCTGCTCGACGCGATCCGCCTGCATGGATCGATCTCGGCGGCGGGGCGGGCGCTCGGCATGAGCTATAGGCGCACATGGCTGCTGGTCGATGCCATGAACCGATGCTGGCGCGATCGGCTGGTTGATACGACGCCCGGTGGCGGGCGGGGCGGGGGTGCGCATGTGACCCCGGCGGGGGAGGTGGTGCTGGCCGCCTACCGCGCGGCGCAGGATGCGGCGTCCGGAGCCGCACTTGGAGCGGCAGTTCCGCTCATCGACGACATGCTGCGTGATACGCCTGTCCCGGCAAAGGCCGATCCCGCTTGATCCACTCGACATTCTGAAAAAAGGGGACCGCGCCCTGCACGACGCGATCCCCGGGAAGTGGGCTGAGCGCACCCAGCCCTGAACATCGTTAGCGTCAGACGATCGCCTCTGGCACGATCGTCTTCACGATCGATGCGTCCAGCGCCTCGTAATCATGCAGGCCGATCGTGTCGTACAACTCGGCGCGCGTCTGCATCTCGCCCACCATATTGTGCGTGCCGCCATCCTTGGCGATCGCGGCATAGAGCTTGGCCTGCGCCTTGTTGGCGACGCGCAGCGACGACACCGGCCAGATCACCATCTTGTACCCCATCGCCTCGAACTCCTCGGCGGTGAAGAAGGGGGTCTTGCCGAATTCGGTCATGTTGGCGAGCAGGGGAACGCCCGGCATCGCCTTGGCGAACTTCTCGAACATTTCGCGCGTGTTGAGCGCTTCGGGGAAGATCGCGTCCGCGCCTGCATCGACATACATCTTGGCGCGATCCACTGCCGCGTCGAAGCCTTCGACGCCCGCAGCATCGGTGCGTGCAACGATCACGATGTCGCGGCTCGCCTTCGCCGCCGCCGCGACCTTCGCCGCCATGTCTTGCGCGGGGACGAGGTTCTTGCCGTTCAGATGCCCGCACTTCTTGGGCAGGATCTGGTCTTCCAGATGGACCGCGCCAGCGCCCGCATCCTCGAAGGTGCGGACCATGTGCATGACATTGAGCGCCTCGCCATAGCCGGTGTCGCCATCGACCAGCAAAGGCAAGCCCGACGACCGCACGATCTGGCGGATGAAGAAGGCGACCTCGTCCACCGTGATGATGCCAAGGTCGGGCAGGCCCATCGATGCGGTCATCGCCGCGCCTGACAGATACAGGCCGTCGAACCCGGCTAGTCTTGCCTGGATCGCCGCCTGCCCGTTATGCGCGCCGGGCAGGCGATAGATGCCGGGCCGAGCCAGCGCCTCGCTGAAGCGCTTGCCGGCGCTCGTCGTCGGCAGATCGTCGGCGGTCAAATAGGGCATGTGCAGTCCTTATCCTACGGTGTCTTCGCGTTCGGCAAGCGGCACGAACTTCAGGTTTTCCGGCCCGGTATAGTTGGCCGACGGGCGGATGATCTTGTTGTCCTGACGCTGTTCGATGACGTGCGCCGCCCAGCCGGACGTGCGCGAGATGACGAACAACGGCGTGAACATCGCGGTCGGCACGCCCATGAGATTATAGGACACGGCCGAGAACCAGTCGAGATTGGGGAACATCTTCTTGGCGTCCCACATCACGCTCTCGATCCGTTCGGCGACGGCGAACTGCCGCTGCGCGCCCGCTTCGTCGGCCAGCGACTTGGCGACGCGCTTGATGACGACGTTGCGCGGGTCGGACACGGTATAGACCGGGTGGCCGAAGCCGATCACGACTTCCTTGGCCTCGACGCGGCGGCGGATGTCGTCCTCGGCTTCCTGCGGCGTGGCGTAGCGCTTCTGGATTTCATAAGCGACCTCGTTCGCGCCGCCATGCTTGGGGCCGCGAAGTGCACCGATCGCGCCAGCGACCGCGCTGTACATATCCGACCCAGTACCTGCGATCACGCGCGCGGTGAAGGTCGACGCGTTGAACTCATGCTCGGCATAGAGGATGAGCGAGACGTGCATTGCCTTGACCCAGCTTTCGGGCGGGGTTTCGCCGTGCAGCAGGTGCAGGAAGTGGCCGCCGATGCTGTCGTCGTCGGTCTCGACCTCGATCCGGTTACCGCGATGCGCGAAATGATACCAATAGAGCAGCATCGACCCCAGCGACGCCATCAGCCGGTCGGCGATGTCGCGCGCGTCGGCGATATTGTGATCATGCGTTTCGGGCAGTGCGCAGCCGAGCGCCGACACGCCCGTCCGCATCACGTCCATCGGGTGCGCGGCGGCGGGGATCGCCTCCAGCACATCCTTAACCGCGATCGGAAGACCGCGCAGGCTCTTGAGCTTGGCTTTATAGGCTTTCAGCTGCGAGGCGGTCGGCAATTCGCCATGTACCAGCAGATGCGCTATTTCCTCGAATTCCGCCGCTTCAGCGAATTCCAGAATGTCGTAGCCGCGATAATGCAGGTCATTGCCCGTCCGCCCCACGGTACAGAGCGCGGTGTTGCCCGCTGCCACGCCGGAAAGCGCCACCGATTTCTTGGGCTTGAAGGCGGGTGCTGGTGCGTCGGCGTCGGCCATGTTTCTTCTCTCCGTATATCTTAGAATGCGTTTTCGGGCACGCGCACATGCCCTTCCATCAGGATGCGTGCGCTGCGGCTCATGATCGCCTTGGTGACGGTCCACTGGCCGCCCTCCTGCTTCGCTTCCGCCCCGACGCGCAGCGTGCCGCTCGGATGACCGAAGCGTACCGCTTGCCGCTCGCCGCCGCCAGCCGCCTGGTTGACGAGTGTGCCGGGCACCGCCGCCGCCGCCGCGATCGCGACCGAGGCGGTTCCCATCATTGCGTGATGTAGCTTGCCCATCGACAGCGCGCGCACCAGCAGATCAATCTCGCCAGCTGCGACTTGCTTGCCGCTCGACGTGCGATGATCCACAGGCGATGCCACGAACGCGATCTTGGGCGTATGCTGCCGCTTGGCGGCTTCCTCAGGAGCCTTGATGAGGCCCATGCGCAGCGCGCCAATCGTCCGCAGCGCTTCGAAGCGCTTCAGCGCCGCGGCGTCGCCATTGATCGCCTCGCGCAATTCGGTGCCGGTATAGCCGATGTCGCTCGCATTCACGAAGATCGTCGGGATGCCCGCATTGATGAGCGTGGCCTTCAGCTTACCACCTGCGACGAGGTTCTCCGGGACGTCGAGTTCATCGACCAGATTGCCGGTCGGGAACATTGCCCCGCCATCCTCGCCCTCATCCGCCGGATCGACGAACTCCAGCACGATCTCGGCCGCAGGAAAGGTCACCCCGTCCAACTCGAAATCGCCCGTTTCCTGCACGGCTCCATCCGCCACCGGCACATGTGCGATGATCGTCTTGCCGATATTCGCCTGCCAGATGCGCACGGTGCAGACGCCATCCACGGCCCGCGCGGGATCGACATAGCCCGCATGGATCGCGAACGCGCCCGCCGCCGTGGACAGATTGCCGCAATTGCCCGACCAGTCCACGAAGTCGGTATCGATCGACACCTGCCCATAGAGATAATCAACATCATGCCCCGGCTGCGTGGCGGGCGAGATGATGACGCACTTGCTGGTGCTGGACGTCGCGCCGCCCATGCCGTCAATCTGCGCGCCATAGGGATCGGGGCTGCCGATCACCCGCTGGAACAGCTTGTCCCGCGCTACGCCCGGCGCCCGGCACCGTTCGGGCAAATCCTCCAGCCGGAAGAACACGCCCTTGCTCGTACCACCGCGCATGTAGGTGGCGGGGATGCAGACCTGGCCGCTCACGCCGCTTCCGCCTCCGACGCGAGGAAATCTTGCGCGAAGCGTTGCAGCACGCCGCCCGCTTCGTAGATCGACACTTCCTCCGCCGTGTCGAGGCGGCAGGTGACCGGCAGTTCGATCCGCTCGCCGCTCTGGCGATGGATCACCAGAGTCAGGTCGGCGCGCGCCCGCCGCTCGCCCTGCACGTCATAGGTCTCGGTCCCGTCCAGCCCGAGCGTCAGGCGCGTCACGCCCGCCTTGAACTCCAGCGGCAGCACGCCCATGCCGATCAGATTCGTGCGATGGATGCGCTCGAACCCTTCGGCGACGATCGCCTCCACGCCCGCAAGCCGCACGCCCTTCGCTGCCCAGTCGCGCGAGGAGCCCTGTCCATAATCCGCACCTGCGATGATGATCAGCGGCTGACGACGGTCGAGATAGGTTTCGATCGCCTCCCACATGCGCATCACCTTGCCGTCCGGCTCTACCCGCGTTAGCGAACCCTTCTTCACCTCACCGTTCACAATGGCCATTTCGTTGACCAGTTGGGGATTGGCGAAGGTCGCGCGCATCGCCGTCAGGTGATCGCCGCGGTGAGTGGCATAGCTGTTGAAGTCCTCTTCGGGCACGCCCATCTTCGTCAGATATTCACCTGCCGCGGAAGTCGCCAATATGGCGTTGGACGGCGAAAGATGATCGGTGGTGATATTGTCGGGCAGCACAGCGAGCGGACGCATTCCCTTCAGCGTACGGGGATTGGCTGCCAGCGCGCCCACGCCCTGCGTGTCCCAATAGGGCGGGCGGCGAATATAGGTGGACTGCGGCCGCCAGTCGTAAAGCGGGCTGATTTTTTCGCCCTTGTCGCCACGTGGGGCGAACATCGGTTCGTACACGTTGCGGAACTGCTCGGGTTTGACCGACGCGGCGACGATGGCGTCGATCTCTTCGTCGGTGGGCCACAGGTCCTTCAGGCGAATTTCGCGCCCATCGACCACGCCCAGCACATCCTTTTCGATGTCGAAGCGCACCGTGCCCGCGATCGCATAGGCAACGACGAGGGGCGGGGAGGCCAGGAACGCCTGCTTGGCATAGGGGTGTATACGCCCGTCGAAATTGCGATTTCCCGAGAGTACGGCGGTCGCGTAGAGATCGCGGTCGATGATCTCCTTCTGGATTTTGGGGTCGAGCGCACCTGACATTCCGTTGCAGGTGGTGCAGGCATAGGCGACGATGCCGAAACCCAGCTTCTCCAGCTCGGGCAGCAAGCCCGATTCCTCCAGATAGAGCCGCGCGACCTTCGATCCGGGCGCGAAACTCGACTTCACCCAAGGCTTGCGGACGAGGCCCAAGTCGTTGGCCTTCTTCGCCACCAGCCCCGCCGCAACCACGTTGCGCGGGTTCGACGTGTTGGTGCAGCTTGTGATCGCCGCGATGACGACCGCGCCGTCGGGCAGCAGCCCCTTGCGTTCCTCGGCCCGTGCCTTGGCCAGATTGACGGCGATGCCGCGTTCTTCCAGCGCGCTCGTTGGCAGGCGGCGATGCGGGTTTGACGGCCCGGCCATATTGCGCACAACGCTCGACAGGTCGAACTCCAGCACGCGTTCATATTCGGCCTTGCGCAGATCGTCGGCCCACAGACCCGTATGCTTGGCATAGGTTTCGACCAGCTTCACCTGCTCGGACTCCCGGCCCGTCAGCAGCAGATAGTCGATCGTCTGGCTGTCGATATGGAACATGGCGGCGGTCGCGCCATATTCGGGGCACATGTTGGAAATGGTCGCGCGGTCGCCGATCGTCAGGCTGTCTGCACCCTCTCCGAAGAACTCGATCCACGCGCCGACGACCTTCGACTGGCGCAGATATTCGGTCAGCGCCAGCACGATGTCGGTGGCGGTGATGCCCGGTTGCCGCTTGCCGGTCAGCTTGACGCCGACGATGTCGGGCAGGCGCATCATCGAAGCGCGGCCCAGCATCACCGTCTCCGCCTCAAGCCCGCCGACGCCGATCGCGATGACGCCCAGCGCATCGACATGCGGCGTGTGGCTGTCGGTGCCGACGCAGGTGTCGGGGAAGGCGACGCCGTCGCGCAGCTGGATGACGGGCGACATCTTCTCCAGATTGATCTGGTGCATGATGCCGTTGCCAGCCGGGATCACATCGACATTCTCGAACGCCTTCTTGGTCCATTCGATGAAGTGGAAGCGATCCTCGTTGCGGCGATCCTCCACCGCGCGGTTCTTATCGAACGCTTGCGGGTCGAAGCCGCCATATTCGACCGCCAGGCTATGGTCGACGATTAGCTGGGTCGGCACGACGGGATTGACCTTGGCCGGATCGCCGCCCTGATCCGCGATCGCGTCGCGCAGGCCGGCCAGATCGACCAGCGCCGTCTGGCCGAGGATGTCGTGGCATACCACGCGGGCGGGATACCAGGGAAAATCCATGTCGCGCTTGCGATCGATGATCTGCGTCAGCGCATCGGTCAGGATCGCAGGGTCGCAGCGCCGCACCAGCTGCTCGGCCAACACGCGGGACACATAAGGCAGGCCATCATAGGCGCCGGGCTTGATCGCTTCGATCGCTTCGCGCGTATCGAAATAGTCGACGGAGGTGCCGGGAAGATTTTTGCGAAATGCTTTATTCATCGGCGGCGCTCTCTCCAGCCTGTCGGTGCAGGCGCGACATGGTGGCGCAGGCGGCGGTAAACAAGCCGGGCTGGCCGTATTCCGCGCGTGTTATCTGCAAGCATGGCGGGGGTAAAGGGCAGCGAACAAGCGAAGTTGCGCACCTCCACTTCGCGACTTTGCGAATTTGCGAAATGACTTTGTGTGAGTTAAGGCTCCACTTGGATCCGGTTTTGGATTTTCTGTCCATTTCAGTGTCTATCTTGATGTCCAGATGCGAGAAGCTGGCCCTTGCCCTGACGGGATCGATAGCGGAGGGGCGGCGCAAGTTACGGTCGTCCGACCCCAAGCTATTTTTGGAAGACGCCGCGTCCTAATCTTTGTAAGGGGCCGCTGTCGCCATGTCCGAGATGACAGACCGAAGGAGATTGCCCGACTTTTCGAACCGCCGATCGAGAGGTGTCTCCCCGTGTTCGGCAGCGCGCGAATGATCCGCGCACCCGCCCCATCTCAGAGGATATTATCGTGAGCAGCTATTCCGTCCCCTCCGGTTTCTTCACCCGTTCCGTCGCCGATGCCGACCCCGCCGTCTTCGCGGGCGTCGAACATGAACTGAAGCGCGATCAGTTCGATCTGGGTCTGCTCGCGC
>CAJYHD010000732.1 GCA_913773715.1 uncultured Sphingobium sp. | reverse complement strand
TCGCGGATATCCACGCCCGCTTCGGACAGTTCGGAGCCCAGCGCATCGATGCGGCCGCGCTGGCGGTCCATCTGTTCGGCGAGGCGCGCTGCGCGTTTCTCGGCTGCCGCAAATTGCTGTGCCAGATGGCCGGTGCGGCCGGTCGCCCCCTCCATGCTGGTGCGCAGTTCGTCCATACGCTGGCGGGTCTGCGCCAGTTCGCGCTCGGTCCCTTCGAATTTGCGGGTCGCTTCCTGGAACGCCTTCAGCCGGCTGGCGCTGCGCTCCAGCTGGAGAACCTTGCGGCGGGTTTCCGCCATATCGTTACCCGTGGACCGCGCGCCAGCGGCCATGCGGCGCAGGGGAGCCGTCAGCCGATCGAAGGCAGCGAAGGTGACGGATAAGGCGAGGGAGCGATCCAAATCAGCGTTCCTTGGGGGTGCGCAATTCCGCCTGGCGTCGCCAGCGCATCAGGGTCGCCAGAGTCATGGCGTCGAGGTCGGCCAGGCGCAGGCCGGGGAGGATGGCGAAGATATCCGCCATCCACGATTCTACGTCGTCGGGGAGTCCGCCTTCCGGCGCTTCACCGACAAAAAATCGGCGAGCTCGGCGCAAATCTCCAGCTGGTCAGCACCGTCGATCCGGTCGACCTCTTCAACGATCAGGCCGTCCATCGAGATGCGCGGCAGCAGCTTGCGCACTTCATCATAATCCAGCTGCCCCAGCCGCGCGATCGACAGGCCGCGATAATCGCCAGACACCGGGCGGCGGAACGACAGGGCCTCAAGCGCGCCCGCGTCGCGCTTCAGCGGCGATTCGAGGGGAATGGTCTTGATTTCGGTCGACATGAGGAAGAGCTTTCTTAGGTCCGAGAATGGAGGGGGCGGCCGGAGAGCCCCGGCCGGGCTGGCTCATCAGATCAGCATCGCGGCGCGGATGGCCGCGTAGATGTCGACCCCATTCGAAATCCAGATCGAATTGAGCACGTCGATCTCGACAATCCGGCGTCCGGATACCGACCACTTCAGGTAGGACAGCGTCGCTTTGACGGTCCATTCGGTGTTGTCACCCGGCTTTGCCGAGCCGGGGTCAACCTCGGGGATTTTGGCGCGGGCGATCAGCTCGGCCGGCTTCACCGCGCCGGCCGCATCCTCTTGGTACGCGCCATTGAAGCGGATGAGCGTCCCGCCCACGCCGGGGCGGCCGACCTGGCCAAGCAGTTCGGCGACCATGCCGCCGAACTTCATCTCCATTTCCAGCTTCTCGAGACCAAGCCCGATGTCGAGCTCGCCGAGCATGCCGCCCCCTCGCCACTGTTCGACCTTCTCGACGATCTTGGGCAGGGTGATTTCGCCGATGACGCCCAGATAGGACGTCCCGTTGAGCGCGGCGTTGAAATTCTTCAGCTTGGCGGGGAGAGCGGACATTAGGATCGATTCCTACAAAATGGGCGATGGAGGCGCGGGGGGGCGGCGCGGTTCAGGCGGCGTTGAGCAGATCGCCAAAGCCCGCATAATATTTGTCGGTGATGCGCTGGTTCAGCTGCAGCCCCTCGAGCGGCGCGGCGGGCGTGTAATCATAGTCGATGACCAGCTTACCGGCCGCCAGCTGGGCGGCGGGATTGGCTGCGCTGTCGAACCAGCAGCGGCCACCGATGAGCCGACCTTCCGAGACCCATTGCGCCAGCTTGGCGTTCACGGTCTCCTCGATGTCGCGGATCAGGCCATCAGTCATCGGCTTGTCGACGAAGGCGGCCAGCGTCTCGGCGATCGCGTCCTGGATCGCCTGCGACGTGCGGACGGCCGTCTCGAAAGCGAACTGCGGCTCATCGCTGGTCGTGCGGTTGCCCCAAAAACGATAGCCGTTCATGCGCACGATCGTGGTTACGCGACCTTCGTTCAACAGGCCCGCGTCTGTCGACATGTCGCGGATGTCGAAATGCACATCGGCGGTCAGGCCGGTGACGCCGGCAATCGGCACGTTCGACAGCGACTTGTGCCAGCCGATCTCCTCGTCGATCATCGCGCGACGGCCGAGCGCGGTGGCGATCGCCTTGCCCTTCCAACCGGTGGCGTCCGGCCAGATCAGCATGAGTTCCCGCGCGTTGAAGCTCTGTGCATAGACAACCGCCGCACCGACGGTGGTGACACCGTCGCACGACGCATAGGCGAAGCCGCGCAGGAGCTTGGCGATCGTGACCAGTTTGTTGGTCACGACCTCGGTATCGAGACCAGGCGCGCCCAGGATGCGCGGACGGACGCCCAGCTGCGCCTCGGCGGCCAGCAGCGCCTGCATGCCGGTATACTTGCCGTCGACCATCCCGCCCAGAACATTGGCGGTGGTGGCCGCGGCATCCGCGCCCACGCCCACGCGGACGACGATTACGATCGGCGAGCCCTGATCGGCGATTGCCTCCAGCGCCGGCCGCAGGGTACCGGTCTCGCCTGCGACGCCGATCGCGGTGCGAACGTCCGTTACCAGGACGGGGCGATTCATCGGGAAGGCGGCATCGAGTGCGACCGTGGCTGCGCCGACGGCCGAAGCAGCCGTCGCGACCAAGCCGATGACGGCGGTCGAGCGTTCTAGAATGGGCCGGGTACCGGCGAGCGGTTCGCTGACGTTGATGCCGTGCAAGAAAGCCATGGGAAATCCTCAGGAAGTAACGGGGCGGAGGGGAATGGTCAGGCGGACGAATTCGCTGGCGCTGGCGGTGTCTGTGCGTTCGCCCTCGACGGTCAGCGGCCACCGTGCGTCATCGAACGTGAGCGATACGCGGGTCACGCGGATACGCGGCTCCCACCGCGCCAGCGCCGTCGCAGTCGCCGCATAGGCACGCGACCGGGTCAGCGCATTGCTCGGCGCGTCGACGAGCTCGAAAAGCGCCGAACCGTAATCGCGAAGCATCACGACCGAGCCAATCGGCGTCGAAAGGATATCCCCCATCGACTGCGCAAGATGCGCGGTGCCGGACAGGGGCTTGCCCGTGGTGGCGTCCATGCCGGTCACAGCGGCTTGCCCGAGACGCCCGTACCCGCCTGCACTTTGTCATGGATGTGGGATTTCAAGCTTTTACCCGCCGCGACTACATCGTCACTGGCGGTGACCGTGCCCTTTATATCGACGGGACCGTCAATCGTGACGGGGCCTTTGATCGTCAGGCCGCCCGGCACGTCGATTGCGATCGTCGCGCCGACCGGCAACATGACGGAAAGCGCATGTTT
>CAJYHD010000731.1 GCA_913773715.1 uncultured Sphingobium sp. | reverse complement strand
GATTGGGTGACGATCAGCCAGCAGGGGCTGGAGCCGGTGACTGCCGGGCGTTTCCACGTCCGCAATCTGGCGAGCGACCCCGAAAATCCCGGCCACATCAACCTGCTCATCGAGGCGAGCCGCGCCTTCGGCACCGGGCAGCATGAAACGACGGCGGGCTGCCTTGCCATGCTCGATCGAATGCGGCGCATCGGCATGCGCTTCGGCAATGTTGCCGACATCGGCACCGGCACCGGCCTGCTCGCCTTCGCCGCGCTCAACCTCTGGCCGCGCGCCCACGCGATTGCATCGGACATCGACCCCGTCGCTGTAGAAATCAGTGCGGAAAACGCCCGCGCCAATAATGTGCGCCTGGGCGAGGGATCGGGCCGCCTCGCTTTGGTTGCGGCGGCTGGCATCCATCATCCCGCGCTGATCGCGCGTGCGCCCTACGACCTCCTCATCGCCAATATCCTCGCCGGGCCGCTGATTGAATTGGCGCCCTCGCTCTGCGCCGTGGTGGAGGATGGCGGGACGATCATCCTTGCGGGCCTGCTGCGCACCCAAGCCGACGCCGTTCTCGCCGCCTATCGCGCGCAGGGCATGCGCCTCGCCGAGCGATCGGATCGCGGCGACTGGCCGACGCTGCGGCTGCGCAAGCGCCCTACGATTGGCCGGACCCGCCCCCGCCGCATAGACGCCGCCGCGCGCGGTGAGGCCGCAGGCTTCGGCAGCATCTAAGGAGACACGCCATGACCATCATCCGCCAGACTATTCGCCATGACGGCTTCGAAAGCGTCGCCGTGTTAGATGACGCCGCCCCCGCGAAGCAGCCGGGCATCCTCCTTTTCCCCAATGTCCTCGGCACCAAGGAAGCCGACTTCGTCTATGCCGAAAAGGTCGCGGAGCTGGGCTATGCCGTATTGGTCGCGGACGTGTTCGGCGAAGGCAAGCGCACCAGCCGCTCCGACGAAAAGCCCTCCATCTACATGGATGAATTGAACGCCGACCGAGCGATGATGCGCGACCGCGTCAATGGCGCGCACGCCGTGCTGAAGGGATTGCCGCAGGTTGATGCCACCCGCACCGCCGCGATCGGCTTCTGCTTCGGCGGCAAGTGCGTGCTGGACCTCGCCCGGTCAGGCGCAGACATTGCGGGCGGCGTCAGCTTCCATGGCGTCTATGACGCGCCGCCCTTCCCTAATGCCACAATCAACGCGAAGCTGCTGCTTTGCCATGGCTGGGAAGATCCGATCGCGCCGCCGCAAGCGGTGCTGGACATCGCGAAGGAGCTGACCGACGCCGATTGCGACTGGCAGATCCACGCCTACGGCCATACCGGCCACGCCTTCACCGACGAGAGCGTCAACATGCCCGACAAAGGACTGGCCTACAACGCCGACGCAGACCGCCGCAGCTTCCGGTCGATGCGTGACTTTATCGGAGACCTGTTCGGCTGAAGGATCAGCGCGTCGGAACCCGGCGCGCGCTCGCAAGATGATGGGCGTGGGTGATGGCGACGGCGAGCGCGTCGGCTGCATCCGCGCCCGCGATCTTCACACCGGGCAGCAGGCGCGATACCATCGCATGCACCTGATCCTTCGACGCGTTGCCGACGCCGACGACCGATTTCTTGACGAGGCGGGCGGCATATTCGCCAACCTCCATCCCCGACCGCGCCGCGTTGAGCAGGATCACCCCGCGCGCCTGCCCCAGCTTCAGAGTCGATTGCGGATTGACGTTGACGAACACCTCCTCGACCGCCGCGCCATCAGGCCGGTGTTCGAGGATCAGGTCAGTCAGCGCCATATCGAGAGCCATCAACCGCGTCGCGAGCGGCAACGCGCTGTCGGTCTTGATCTGGCCATTGCCGATATGGGTCAGCCGATTGCCATCAGCGGCGATCAGGCCCCAGCCCGTGGTGCCAAGGCCAGGGTCAAGACCGAGAAGGATCATGAACGGATCAGCCGGGCGATCAGCCCAGCTTCTCCATCACCTCGTCGGAGACTTCATAATTTCCCCAGACGGTCTGGACGTCATCGTCGTCTTCCAGCGTATCGACCAGCTTGAGCAGCGTGCCGGCATTGGCTTCGTCCAGCTCGACCGTCGTCTGCGGCTTCCAGGCGAGTTTCGCGCCGTCTGCTGGACCGAGCTTGGCTTCCAACGCCTTGGCGACTTCGTGGAGCGCGTCCATCGCGGTCCAGATTTCGTGTTCGTCCTCGTTCGACACCACATCGTCCGCGCCCGCTTCGAGCGCCGCCTCGAACACCGCGTCCGCGTCGCCTGCGCTCGCGGGATAGGTGATGAGGCCGAGGCGATCGAAGCCGTGGCTCACCGCCCCCGAAGCCCCGAGGTTCCCGCCATTCTTGGAGAAGGCGGTGCGTACGTTGGTCGCGGTGCGGTTGCGGTTGTCGGTCAGCGCCTCGACGATGATGGCGACGCCGCCGGGGCCATAGCCCTCGTAACGCACTTCTTCATAATTGTCGGTGTCGCCACCCGACGCCTTGTCGATCGCGCGCTGGATATTGTCCTTGGGCATGGACTGCGCCTTGGCCGCATTGATCGCGAGCCGCAGGCGCGGGTTCATGTCGGGGTCGGGCAGGCCCATCTTGGCCGCGACGGTGATTTCGCGGCTCAGCTTGGAAAACATCGAAGATCGCTTCTTGTCCTGCGCGCCCTTGCGATGCATGATGTTCTTGAATTTGGAATGGCCTGCCACGGCCTGTCTCCTGACATATTCTGTGATCCGAAGCGCGCTCTCTAGCGAGCGTGTCCCGATCCCGCAACGGCCAGCATCCCGATCAGTAGATAATAGCGGTGCCCGAAGCCGACACCATCAGCATCGATCCGTTGGAGCCGATCACCTCATAATCGAGATCGACACCGACGACGGCATTGGCGCCCATCGTCGCGGCGCGGGTGCGCATCTCGCCGATCGCCTGCTCCCGCGCGCGTTGCAACACATCCTCATAGGCGCCCGAT
>CAJYHD010000730.1 GCA_913773715.1 uncultured Sphingobium sp. | reverse complement strand
CGGAATTGAAGCCCCGCGCCATTGGCGACCGACGTACCCGCCACGCCGGACGTGAGGATGTGCGTCGTCGACACCGGGCGGCCGATATATTCCGCGCCGAAGATCGTCGCTGCCGTCATCAACTCGGCCGCCGCGCCCATGCCGTAGGTCAGATGCGTCTTGCCGATCCGCTCGCCCACCGTCACGACGATCCGTCGCCAGCCGACCATGGTGCCAAGGCCCAGAGCCAGTGCGACCGTCACCTTTACCCATAGCGGGATGTAGCGGGTGCCGCGCTCCAACGCCCCGGCATAGCCATTGAGCGAGTCGATTTCGGCGGCGGTGAAGCGCTGCTTGGCGGCATCGCTCTTCGTCACCATCCGCGTGGTGTCGAGGACCAGATACATGTCGTTGCGCAGATTGGGCACGATGGCGGCCGGGACCCGGCTGAACGTGCCGTAATCGGCGATCCGTGCACCGATGTCGCGCGACAGGACAGACAGTCCCGCATAGACTTCGGGCGTATTGATCGCCTTTTTGCGAACGCCGTCGACGACCACTTCACGCGCCCGATCGACCGTGACCGAACCGGAAGCGCCATGCGCGGCATAGGCCGTCGCCGCAACCTGCGCGCTCTGTACGAAGGCGGGCATCGCACTTTCGGGCAGCGTGCGGTTCAACGCATAGGCGGTGGGCGCGCAACCGATCAGGATCAGCATGATGAGGCCCATGCCCTTTTGCCCGTCATTGCCGCCATGCGCGAAGCTCACCGCCGTGCAGGTGAAGATCAGCAGCGCCCGGATACCCTGCGGCGGCGGCGTGTCGCCTTCCGGTTCGCGATAGAGCCGCTTGTCGCGCAGAAAACGCTTCATCACGAGCATCAGCATGAGCGCGCCGACGAAACCGATCAGCGGGCTGAACAGCAGGGCGGAAAGCACCTTCTGGACCTGCGCCATATCGACGCCCGAGGTTCCGGGGATGTTCGACAGCAGCTGGTTGGCAAGCCCCACGCCCAAAATCGAGCCGATCAGCGCATGGCTCGACGAGTTGGGCAGGCCGACGGCCCAGGTCGCCAGGTTCCACAGAACCGCCGCCAGCAACAGCGCGAAGATCATCGCGAACCCGCCAGCCGAGCCGACATGCAGCATCAGGTCGATCGGCAATAACGTGATGATCGAATAGGCGACGGCACCTGTCGAGGTGACGACGCCCAGGAAGTTGAAAAAGCCCGACCAGACGACCGCCAACGGCGCGGGCATGGAATGGGTGTAGATGACCGTCGCGACCGCATTGGCCGTATCGTGAAACCCGTTCACGAACTCGAAGCCCAATGCGATCAGCAATGCCAATCCCAAAAAGGCAAAGACCCCGATCGCCATCGGTTCCCCGACACGCGCGGTATCTGTGGCGACGCTATATCCCGCATAGGCGAGTCCACCGACCAGCAGGGCGGCAAAGGCCCAACGTCCCATGGGATGCAGCCCGGCGTCGAGACGCGGTCCACGAACGCGGGATTCAGATTGGCCACCGGCGAGCGCATATGTCATGACCAAATCGCGTTGCGCCTTTCCGGTGACATTTTCATGACGGCAACCGAATGCCCGGCCCCGCGCTGGAACGCGGCCAGGCGGTGATGGAGCCGCCCGGCCGCGCAATTTTGAGGTCTTCAATTCTTGCTGGCGAGCGCGACCGGGGCGGTCGACAAGGCCGCGACCTTGATCGCGGCGTCCGCCATCATCTCGCGACGGCAGCGCGTGATGTCGTTGTTGCGACGAAGATCGGTCGTCACCGCGCCGCAGGCCATCATCGCAGCGCGGCGGATACGAGCGTCGAGCTGCGCCCGGTGGTCGGCGCGTAGAAGATCCAGATCGGCATGACGAACGGTGACGGTGACCGGCTCGCGGATGTCTGCCTGGGCCGCGACGGGCGCAAAAAGAGAAGCCGCGATGGCGGCTGCCGTGAACATCTTCATCGGGTGGTGCTCCTGCATCGGGACGTGCCCGTCACGGCGGCATGGGCGGAGATGCGCCCCGCCGCTCGTCGGCACGGCCGGGCCTTTAGGAAGCCGACATGTCGCTTTCGCGTCGGGCAAAAGACGCCGGGATGACGAGTCCCGCGATGAAACGAGATCGGACCATCCCCGCGAATGGTTGCCCCGATTGCAAACGTTCCCTAACTGTTCGCGATGACCGTTGCTTCCTCCGATCCCACCGCTTCGCTGACCGATTATCCGTATCTGCGTACGCTAAACCCGGCGCAGCGGGAGGCGGTGCTGACCACCGACGGCCCGGTCCTGGTGCTCGCCGGTGCCGGGACGGGCAAGACGGCGGCGCTGACCGCGCGGCTGGCGCATCTACTGTACACCCGCAAGGCCTGGCCCTCGGAAATCCTGTCGGTGACCTTCACCAACAAGGCCGCACGCGAAATGCGCGAGCGAGTCGGACGGCTGGTCGGCGATGCGGTGGAGGGGATGCCATGGCTAGGCACGTTCCACGCGATCGGTGCGAAAATGTTGCGGCGTCATGCCGAGCTGGTCGGGCTGCAGTCGAACTTCACCATCCTGGATACCGATGACCAGTTGCGCTTGCTCAAGCAGCTGATCGTCGCGGCCGACATCGACGAGAAGCGTTTTCCCGCACGCGCGCTGGGCGGCCTCATCGACGAGTGGAAGAACAAGGGGCTCGTGCCCGCCGACATCGATGCGGGCGAGGCGGAGCGTTACGCCAACGGCCAGGGGGCCGAGCTGTACCGCCAGTATCAGTACCGGCTGCGCAGCGTGAACGCCTGCGACTTCGGCGATCTGCTGCTCCACATGCTCACCATCCTGAAGACGCATCGCG
>CAJYHD010000729.1 GCA_913773715.1 uncultured Sphingobium sp. | reverse complement strand
ACCGAGGACCGCGCATTGGCCGAGCCGCGCTGCTGCTGCAACGCGACTGCGGGAGGCAACCCGTCGATAGCGTCAACCTCCGGCACACCGGCCTGATCGATCAGGCGGCGGGCGTAGGGCGCGACCGATTCCAGATAGCGGCGCTGTGCCTCGGCATAGAGGGTGCCGAAAGCGAGGCTCGATTTGCCCGATCCGGATATGCCGGTGAACACCACGAAGGCGTCGCGCGGCACGTCCACGTCGACATTCTTGAGATTGTTCTGCCGCGCGCCGCGTACCTGAACGAAGCCGGAGCGCGGCGCGCGTTCCTTGCCGGGGGTGGTTTGAGGCTCCTGATCCTTGCTCATACGGTCACTTTCACTCGGCGCATCACAGATAGATGAACTGACGGTACAGGCCGTCCAACTCGCCCCGGATCGTCTCCGCCCGATCCTCGTCATCGTTATCTACTGCCGTCAGCAGCGCCTGTTCCTTCGCGGTGATCCGGTCGCACAGCTCGTACAGATTTTCGCAGAAAGCCTCCGAATGGACCGACGGCTCTTCCCGGTCGGGCTGCGCCGACGCCAGGCCGCGAACCGACGAGAGCGGGGTGACATCGTTCTCTTCGTTGAAGGCGATCTGGCGCTGTCGCCGACTCTCGGTCTCGTCGATCGCGGCCCTCATCGCCGGCGTCACGGTATCGGCGTAGAGAACTGCGGTGCCGTTCACGTTGCGCGCGACGCGGCCGATCATCTGGATCAGCGCCTGGGCCGAGCGCAGGAAGCCCGCGCGGTCCGCATCGAAGATCGCGATCAGCGACGCTTCGGGGATATCGAGCCCTTCGCGTAGCAGGCTGATACCGATCAGCACGTCGAACTCGCCCGCGCGCAGGCCCTCGATGATCGCGACCCGATCCTCGACCTTGACGTCAGAGTGCATGTAGCGCGCGCGCACGCCCTGGCTTTCGAGGAATGCGTGCAGCTCCTCGGTCGCGACCTTGGTCAGCGTCGTGACCAGCACGCGCTCATCGCGCTTCGTGCGCTGCGCGATCTCGCGTAGCAAATCATCCCGCGCGCCTTGGGACGGGCGGATTTCCACTTTCGGATCGAGCAGGCCGGTCGGCCGAACGATCTGTTCGACCACCCTGCCTTGCGAGGCCCTTACCTCATAGGCGCCGGGGGTGGCGGACACGAAGATCGTCTGCGGCTTGACCTGTTCGAACTCGTGGAAGCTCAAGGGGTGGCTGTCCTTCGAGGATGGCAGGCGGAAGCCATAATCGATCAGCGTATCCTTGCGGGCCTGGTCGCCCCGGAACATCGCCGAGATCTGCGGGATCATCACATGCGATTCGTCGACGAACAGCAGCCCATCCTTGGGCAGATAGTCGAGCAGGGTTATGGGCGGGAGCGCTGGGTCACGGCCGCTCAGATAGCAGGCGTAATTTTCCATGCCCGAGCAATATCCGACCTCGCGCAACATCTCGGCATCGTTGGTGATGCGATCATAGAGGCGCGCCGCTTCCGTCAGGCGATTTTCGCTGGTCAGCCGCTCGACCTGCGTCTCCATCTCTGCGAGGATCGCCGTTGCGGCCTTGCGGGCCTGATCGGCGGTCGCCGCCAGAACGGTCTTGGGCGATACGAGATAGTGATCGGTGCTCTCTAGCTGCCTTCCGGTCGCCGCATCGAACCACTGGAGGGACGCGATCAGGCCGTTCGCCAATCCGACCCGCAGGGCCTTATATTCCGAATCCGCCGGGTAAACCTCAACAGCGTCGCCATCAGCGCGATAGGTGCCGCGCTTCAGCTTGTGCTCGGCCCGATCATATTGCAGACGCGCCAGGCCGCGAAGAAGCTCTTCCTGTCCCAACCGCGCGCCCTCGGTCAGCGGAACCTGGAGCGCGCGATAATTGTCGGGATCGCCCATGCCATAGATCGACGATACCGAGGCAACGACGATCGTATCGCGGCGCTCAATCAGGGATTTTGTCGTCGAAAGGCGCAACCGTTCCAGATGCTCGTTGATCGAGGAATCTTTCGGAATGAACTCATCGCGGCCCGGCAAATACACCTCTGGCTGGAAATAGTCGTAGTAGGAGACGAAATACTCCACGGCGTTTTCAGGGAAAAATCGCCGCATTTCGTCATAGAGCTGCGACGTTAGCGTCTTGTTGGGGGCCAGGATCAGCGTGGGACGCTTCAGGCGATGGATCACGTTGGCCATCGTGAACGTCTTGCCCGACCCCGTGATGCCCTTGAGGGTCTGATGGTGCGCCCCCTCCTCGATGCCGGATATGAGCCGCGCGATCGCTTCGGGCTGATCGCCCGCCGGGGTATAGTCGGAGTGCAAAATGAATATGCCAGTCGACATCAGATATCCTCCTGCCAGGGCCAGGCCATGAACGCCTCAAGCGTGCCCAAAAACGATTGTCGGGTCACATCTGCCCCTTCGCGGGCGGCTGTCCATGGTCCTTGTGTGCGTGCCTGATCCGCCGAACGGTCCACCAGACACCAAGGAGGACAAGGGGAACCAAAGCTGCGATCACCAGCTCAGGCGCCACTGCGTCGTGAATGCCCGGTATGCCCTTGATGAAATAGGAGAGCAGGCCGATCACATAATAGGAGATTGCGGCGACAGACAGGCCCTCCACCGTCTGCTGAAGCTGCAATTGCAGCTTCGCCCGGTTGTTCATCGAGGCGAGCAGGTCGCTATTCTGGCGTTCGAGCTGCACATCGATCCAGGATCGCAGCAAGGTGGTCGCGCGCGCCAGCTTGTCCGAGAGATTGGCCTGCCGCTCCTCGATCACGCGACAGGTCCGCATGGCGGGGGCGATCCTGCGATGCAGGAAGCTGCGCCAGCGATAGCAGCCGGGGACGAAGGTTTCGCCGAGTGCGGCAAGCCGTTCCTCGACGATCTCGTAATAAGCGCGGCTCGCGCCGAAGCGGTAGAGGCTGGACGCCGTGTCCGCCTCCAGCTCGGCCGAGAGATCCGTCAATCTGGAAAGCAGCGCCTCGCTGTTGCGCCGAGCCGACTTGCGCATCTCATCCGTGATCGCGGCGAGGCGCTTTTCTATATTGCGTAGATGCGGACCCAGCGATTGGGTCAGGGGAATACCGAGCAGGGCCAACGTCCGATAGGTCTCGATTTCAAGGAGCCGCTGCGCCAGCGCACCAAGCCGGATCGGCGTCAGGCCGCGATCGAGGATGAGGATGCGGGTCAGCCCATCTGCATCCTGACGGAAATCGGTAACGATATCCGCCATGCCGTCCTCGACGAGCGAATGGCAGCGGCTGATCGGATCGAAGCGGTCAATGTAGGTCGCGGTCTCTTCCGTCCACGCCACCACGTCCAACCGGATGCCGCAAATGACCGGCCCAGGCGGGGTGAAGCCGTGCTTGAACGGGTCTTCGCCCGCCAGATCCCCGGTGTCGGGATCAACAGGCGCGCTCCACAGGTAGGTCGAAAACTCCGTATGCTTCTCACAATGCAATTTGCCCTGATCCCAGGTCAGGCCATGAAGGGGGGAGTTCTGATCGGGCAGCGACGCGCCCATTCGGCTCGATATTTCCGCGAGCGTCGCCTTATCCTTGGCCAGATTGCCTTCATTCATGAAGGCGAGCTGCACCAGGGCGCGCGGTGACTCGATCAGGAGATATGGGCGCGCATGTACCTCGTCGATGGCAACCCGCCTATTTTCATAGGTCGGCATACCATAGACAGTCGAACCGCCATTCGGAGCGCTGCCCGCTTCACTCAATCGGCTTTCCCCCCTTGTCATCCTTCTCCCCCACGTCGCGATGATCTAGATCGCCATAAGTAATCAGCCGAGAGCCACGATATCCTATGCCATGGGTCTACAGCCAGCTTAGTGCCACACTAAGCCGGTTCTGCGCCCCGATCAGGAAATAAATGTGGATGAGCTTCCACATCCACCACGCCAGGGCCCCGCGCAACTTAAACCGACCCATGTCGACGACGGCAAGGCTGCGGCCTATAGTCGCCAAATTGCCCTGATGCCGGTAATGGAAGGGCGCGACCTCGTTCTGCCCCTTCAGGCGCTGGCGGATAAGCCGGGCGACATATTGACCCGCCTGCTTCGCAGCCGGCGCAAGACCGGGGACAGGCTTGCCATCGAACCCGTTCGAGGCCGCGGTGTCGCCGATCACGAAAATGTCGCGATGACCCGGCACCGTCAGGTCCGGTCCGACAATCACGCGGCCAGCGCGATCGGCTTCAGCGTTCAGCCAATGCGCGGCGGGCGATGCCTGGACGCCTGCTGCCCACAGGATCGTTTCGGCGGGAATCTGCTTCCCATCCACGACGACGCCATCGGCGGAGCATTCCGTGACCGGCGTGCCGAGCTTGATTTCGACGCCGAGCTTTTCGAGCGCCTGCCGGGTATAGGCGGAGAGGTCTTCCGGGAAAGCCTGCAAGAGCCGTTGCCCGGCTTCGATCAGCACGACGCGGGTCGCACGCGGGTCGATCGACCGGAAATCCCGCACCAGCGTCAGGCGGGCAAGCTCCGCGATCGTGCCGGCCAGCTCCACGCCGGTCGGGCCACCACCGATGATGACGAAGGTCTGCAAAGCGGCACGGCGCGCGGGGTCCGTCTCACGCTCGGCTTCCTCGAAGGCGACCAGAAGGCGCCGGCGAATGGTGGTTGCATCCTCCAGCGATTTCAGGCCGGGAGCAAACGGTTCCCATTGATCGTGGCCGAAATAGGAGTGCCGCGCGCCCGTCGCGATGACGAGCGTGTCATAGGCAACCGTCGAGCCGTCCTCCAGAATGACGCGCCGACCGCCTGTATCGACACCTTCAACCTCGCCGAGCAGGGTCCGCACGTCCTTCCGCTTGGCGAAGAGCGAACGGATCGGCCATGCGATCTCCGATGGCGACAGCGAGGCGCCCGCCACCTGATAGAGCAGCGGCTGAAAGAGATGGTGGTTGCGGCGATCGACGAGCGTGATGTCCACGCCGCTCCCGGCGAGCCGCTGCACGGTTTCAAGGCCGCCGAAGCCCGCCCCCACGACCACCACGCGATGGCGGCCGTGAGCCGGCTCATGGCTGGGCGCGATTTCGCGCATGGTTGAAGGTGACGGCCCGGTCATTGGGACAACGCCGCGGCATGGTGGGCGATATGTTCGCCGATGAAACTCGCGATGAAATAATAGCTGTGGTCGTATCCAGGCAGCCGATGGAGCGTCAGCGGGTGCTCGGCAGCCTTGCACGCCGCCTCCAGCAAGTCGGGGCGCAGCTCGCGCTCGACAAACTCGTCATCCAGACCCTGATGGACGAGCAACGGCAGACGCTCGCGGGCGGCCTTGATAAGTTCGATGGCGTCATATTGCTTCCACGCCTCGCGATCGTCACCCAGATAGGCCGTGAAGGCACGCTCGCCCCAAGGCACCTGGCTCGGCGCTACGATCGGCGAGAAGGCCGATACGCTGCGATAGCGTCCGGGGTTGCGCAGGGCGGCAACAAGGGCGCCATGCCCGCCCATGGAATGGCCCGCGATAGCCCGGCGATCATCGGCCGGGAATGTGGCTTCGATCAGCGCCGGCAATTCCTCGACGACATAATCGTACATGCGGTAGTGTGCGGCCCAAGGTTCCTGCGTCGCGTTGACGTAGAAGCCGGCGCCCTGCCCCAGATCATAGCCGGGATCGTCGGCCACGCCTTCGCCTCGCGGGCTGGTGTCCGGCACGACGAGGATGATCCCGTGCTCGGCCGCGAAACGCTGCGCGACAGCCTTGGTGATGAAATTCTGCTCGGTGCAGGTCAGGCCGGACAGCCAATACAGCACCGGCACGCGACCGTCCTTCACCTGGGGAGGCAGATAGACGCCGACCTTCATCGGACAACCGAGGCTGATCGAGTCATGCTGATAGACGTCCTGCCAACCGCCGAAGCTGGCGTGATGTTCGACACGTTCCATTTTTGTTTCCTTGCTTCGACGGTTGGTGGACGGTGTGGCGATAGGAGCCCTTTTGCTGGCTGTTGTGCGGGGGGAAGCGCCGGCGCCTGTTTCAGCGCCGGCGACAGCCAGTCATAGGGTTGCGGGTATCGCCCTCACCTTCCGGCTTCAGATGAAGGTGTACGAGCAGACCTTGTTGCCCGCCGGATCACGCAGATAGGCCGCATAGGCACCCGGCAGATGGCCACGCGGGCCGGGCTGGCCCTCGTCGGTGCCACCGGCCGCGAGGCCGGCCGCGTGGAAAGCGTCCACTTCGGCGGGCGTCGCGGCGGCAAAGCCAACCGTCACGCCGTTGCTGGAGG
>CAJYHD010000728.1 GCA_913773715.1 uncultured Sphingobium sp. | reverse complement strand
GCGTCGACCCACAGGCCTGGCTGACCGACACTCTCAAGCGCCTTGCGGGCGGCCACCGCATCAATGCACTCGGCGACCTCATGCCATGGGCATACGCCGCCCGCGTGGTGCGTTAACAGCGCTTACGCATCAGCGTGTTGAACCGGGTGATCTCTGCAGCACTCATCGTCAGCACCGTCATACCATGCGCGTCCTCGTTGCCGAGGAAGGCTATGACACCGGCGATCCGCTGACAGCACCGGCAGTGCCGTTTCTATCTAGCAGGATGGTGTCATTTGTATCTAGCGCTTACAAACGTACAAGATTGATAACATAGATTATGTAAAATATGGTCGTGGTTTACGCTGTTAATTGGCCTCGCTCGGCTTCGAGCTGGGTCGAGTGAGCCAGCGCGGCGAGAGCTTCATCACTTCGCAAGCATCGGAAATAGTCAATTCTTTTAGGCAGTTCAGTTGTGAGACCTACGGCGCAATCGCGATGCTGGACAGGTCCATCGCAGTATTGATCGGCACCCCGGCTTCCTTTCGCTCTGAATAGCGATCGACCAGTTGCACAGTATGCGCGCGCAGCAGCACCGTGAACCGCACCAGCTCCTCCATCACATCGACGATCCGGTCATAGTAGCTCGATGGCTTCATCCGTCCGTCGTCATCGAACTCATTGAACGCCTTGGCGACGCTCGACTGGTTCGGGATCGTCACCATCCGCATCCAGCGACCCAGCACGCGCAGCGTGTTGACGCTGTTGAACGACTGCGATCCGGCCGACACCTGCATGACCGCGAGCGTCCGCCCCTGCGTCGGGCGCATCCCGCCCATCGACAGCGGCAGATGGTCGATCTGCAATTTCATGATGCCGGTGATCTGCCCGTGACGTTCCGGGCTGCACCACACCTGACCCTCCGACCATAGAGACAGCTCGCGCAGCTCATGGACGGCCGGATGGTCGTCGCCGGCATGTTGGTCGGGCAGCGGCAGGGCCGATGGATCGAAGATGCGCGTCTCGCAGCCGAAGAACCGGAGCAGGCGCGCCGCTTCCTCGACACACAGCCGGGAGAAGGACCGTTCGCGCAGCGAACCATAGAGCAGAAGGATACGCGGCGCGGAATCGAGCGGGCCAAGCCCCAGCGCCGGCCGCTGGATGGCATAGGCGGGATCGAGTGCCGGCAGGGTATCGGGATCGGCAAGCGTGCGGAGCGGCATCAGAGAGCTTTCACGAGATAGGCGGCCGACGCCGGGCATAGCGCGGTAAACTCGCGCGATGCGGCGACGGCCGGGGGAGCAGCGCCGCGATCTGCGTCGGCATAGCCAAGCGCCCGGAAGAATGGCGCGGCCGTCGTCGTCAGCAGATGGAGGCGACGCACCCCGAAGTCGCGCGCCTGTCGTTCGAGGGTGGCGACCAACGCCCGCCCCAGGCCATGCCCGCGGCGATCGGCAAGGATGACGATCGAGCGGAGCAGGCGGTCAGCCCCTTCCCCCTCCAGGCCGCCATAGCCGACGAGGCTATCGGCCTCGAACCGGAAGAACAGGCGGCCAGGGTCGGCGAGGTCGGCGCTCGGTAGGCTCGCAGCGTTGAGGAACCATGCCAACCCGGCCAGCTCGGCGGGTTCGAGTGTCGTGATGGTCAGTCCCATCACGCGAGGCTGATCCGGATCGCGAGCGCCGCGAGCGTGATGAGCAACACCGGCACGGTGAGCGTGACGCCAACACGGAAGTAATAGCCCCATCCGATCCGCACGCCCTTCTGTCCAAGGACGTGGAGCCACAGCAGCGTCGCGAGCGAACCGATCGGCGTCAGCTTGGGGCCGAGATCGCAGCCGATCACGTTGGCGTAGATCATCGCTTCCCTGATCGCGCCCGTGGCGTGGGTGGCGTCGATCGAGAGCGCGCCTACCAGCACGGTCGGCATGTTGTTCATCACCGACGACAGGACGGCCGCGATCACGCCCGTACCCAGCGCCGCGCCCCACACGCCCCCTTGCGCCGTGCGATCGAGCAGCGCCGCCAGATGATCGGTCAGGCCGGCGTTCCGCAGGCCGTAGACGACGAGATACATGCCGAGCGAGAAGATCACGACCTGCCAGGGTGCGCCGCGCAGCACCTTGGCCGTTGAGATCACCTGGCCCCGCCCCGCGATCACCAGCAGCAGGATCGCGCCGGCAGCGGCCACGGCGCTGACCGGCACGCCGAGCGGTTCGAGCAGGAAGAAGCCGGCGAGCAGCAGCGCGAGAACGATCCATCCGGCGCGGAAGGTCGCGGCATCGCGGATCGCGTCGCGCGGCGCGCGCAGCGCTCCCACGTCATAGTCGGTCGGTATGTCGCGCCGGAAGAACAGCAGCAGCGCGCCCAGCGTCGCGGCGATCGACACGAGGTCGACCGTTACCATCACGGCCGCGTATTCGCCGAACCCGATCTTGAAGAAATCGGCCGACACGATGTTGACGAGGTTCGACACGACCAGCGGCAGGCTGGCGGTGTCGGCGATGAACCCGGCGGCCATGACGAACGCCAGCGTCGCCTTGTCCTTGAAGCCGAGCGCCCGCAGCATGGCGATGACGATCGGCGTCAGGATCAGCGCCGCGCCGTCGTTGGCGAACAGCGCGGATACCGCCGCGCCGAGCAGCACGATCAGGACGAACAGCCGACGACCATGCCCCCGGCCCCAGCGGGCGACGTGGAGCGCGGCCCATTCGAAGAACCCGGCTTCATCGAGCAGCAGGCTGATGACGATGATCGCGACGAACGCAGCGGTCGCATTCCAGACGATGCCCCACACCACCGGCACGTCGGACAGCGTGACCACCCCCGCGAGCAGCGCCACGACGGCCCCGCCCATCGCGCTCCACCCGATGCCGAGTCCCTTGGGTTGCCAGATGACGAGCGCGATCGTCGCGACGAAGATCAGGACGGCAAGGAGCATCAGGCGACGCGCTGGCCCGAAGCATCGACCACCTTCTCCCCGTCTTCCTTCGCGAACGCGCCGAGCTGATCGCTTGGCAGCAGATCAAGCACGGCATCGGACGGCCGACAGAGCTTCACGCCGAGCGGCGAGACAACCAGCGGCCGGTTGATGAGGATCGGATGCGCCATCATCGCATCCACCAGCGCGTCGTCGGACAGCGACGTGTCGCCCAGGCCCAAATCGGCATAGGGCGTCCCCTTCTCGCGCAGCAGCTCACGCGGCCTCATGCCGGCGCGGTCGATCAACTCGACTAGCAGCGCGCGTGCGGGTGGGGTTTTCAGATATTCGACCACATGCGGCTCGATGCCGGCATTGCGGATCATCGCCAGCGTGTTGCGCGACGTGCCGCACTCGGGGTTGTGATAGATGACGATATCGACGGCCACGGGATGTCCTTTCAGCAGCAGGGGGCGAGTTCGGCGACGAGCGGCGCGCACAGCTCCGCATTGCCGGCGCAGCAATCCTTGACGAGGAACAGCGTCAGCGCGCGCAGGCCGTCCAGATCGGCACGGTAGATG
>CAJYHD010000727.1 GCA_913773715.1 uncultured Sphingobium sp. | reverse complement strand
AAAAAGGCCCGGCAGCACGGCTTGCCGGGCCTTTTGCATGATCCTATCTAGCGCGCATGGCCGACATCGATCTCACCCCCTCCGCTGCCGCTCGTGTGGCCGCCATCGCCGCCAAGCAGGGCAAGCCTGCGATCCTGCGCCTCTCGGTGGAAGGCGGCGGTTGCTCGGGCTTTCAATATCGCTTTGGCCTGGCGGAAGATATCGATCCGGCGGACTCGTCGGTCGAGCGTGATGGCGTGACGCTGGTTGTCGATGATGTCAGCATCGATCTGGTGCGCGGATCGGCTGTCGATTTCGTTTCGGACCTGGGTGGCGCAGCGTTCAAGGTCACCAACCCCAACGCCACGGCAGGCTGCGGCTGCGGAACGAGCTTTTCGGTCTGAGGCGCGAGCGCTTGTCGAAGGCCGATCCTTCCGCCAAGGAAGGGTGGACGAGACATAAGGACAGGCCATGCGGATCGCGACGTTCAACATCAACGGCATCAAGGCGCGTCTGCCACGCCTGATCGAGTGGCTGGACGAGACGCGGCCCGACGTCGCCTGCCTTCAGGAAATCAAGACATCCGACGACACTTTTCCCGCCGCCGACATCGAAGCCGCAGGCTATGGCGCGATCTGGCACGGGCAGAAGGGCTTCAACGGCGTCGCCATCCTCGCGCGCGGCGAAACGCCGGCTGAAGTGCGTCGTGGTCTCGAAGGCGAGCCGGAGGATGAGCATAGCCGCTATCTCGAAGCCGATGTGAAAGGCGTCCGTGTCGCCAGCATCTATCTGCCCAACGGCAATCCGCAGCCCGGTCCAAAGTTCGACTACAAGTTGCGCTGGATGCACCGGCTGCGCCAGCGCGCAGCGGAAATCTGGGCCGAAGAGGTTCCTGCCGTGCTGGCTGGCGACTATAATGTCATTCCGCAGGACGACGACGTCTATTCGGTCAAGGCGATGGCCACCGACGCGCTGATGCAGCCGGAAAGCCGCGCTGCCTATCGTCGGCTGCTGGGCGATGGCTGGACCGATGCGCTGCGTAGCCGCCATCCCTCGGGCGGCGTGTGGACCTTCTGGGATTATCAGATGAATGCTTGGCCGCGCGATGCGGGCTTTCGCATCGATCATCTGCTGCTCAGTCCCGCCGCCGCCGACCGCCTGATCGACGCGCAGGTTGATAAGGAATTTCGCGGACGGGAGAAGGCAAGCGATCATGCGCCGACATGGGTCGAACTGCGCGCCGACTAGTCCGCTGGCCGCCGGTCCCATTCGACAAGCCGGGGCCGTTCGTCCGAACCGATGTCGATCCTGCCCCATGCGCCGGTGCGCAGCTTCAGCGATGGCCCAGCAACGCCGAGCAGCGACGCATCCGCCATCAGGGCGAAGCGCGCCGCACCGTTGCTGGTGACGATCAGGATATTTTCCCCTCGGCCGGCGACGGTCTTGAACAGCGCTCGCCATGCCTGCACGCGCGCCTGTTGTCCGACTTCCCATCCCTCAGGGGCCACGGCTTCCCGATCCCAACGCTGTAGCGCATCTTTACCGATCCGCGCGATGATCTCCGCGTCGGTCCGGTCCTCGTCCGGGCCATGATCGATCTCCGCTAACCACTCGGCGGATTGAGTTGTGAGGGCGGCGCCCAGTTTTGCAGTGATAAGATCCATCGTCTGCCGTGTACGCTGCAGCGGAGAGACGAACGCGCGATCGAAGTTGAGTCTGCGATGTGCAAACTCCCGGCCAATCTCATTAGCCTGCGCGATGCCGCTTTCAACCAGCGGAATATCCGTCCGCGTACCAACCCGGCGAGGTGTCTCTCCGGGCGCGAAGGTGTTTCCGTGGCGGACGATGTAGAGGCTGCTCATGATCCAGCGAGAGGATCGCCATCCTCGGCGATGACGCGCTCGGCCAGGGCAATATCTTCAGCCGTGTCGATGCCGGACATGGATCGCCTTGGACGATCAATGTCGATCGCCTGAACCACCATGCCCATCTCGAGGAAGCGCAATTGCTCCAATCCTTCCAGCTGCTCATAATGCGACGGCGGAGCAGCCTCGAACCGCCGCAAGGCGTCCATGCGATAGGCGTAGAGTCCAAGGTGGCGCAGCACTGGCGACATGTCGCTGACGGACCGTAGCGCCTGTTCGTTGCGGATCGCCGGGATGATCGTCTTGGAAAACCAGAGCGCGCGTCCATCCGGAGCGCGAACACAAGTCGTTCCGCTGAACGGCGTCTGCTGTTTGTGCGCACGCAGGGCGTTCAGTTCCGCCCAGTTGAGCGCGACCACCGGCGTGGTTATGTCAGACCGCTGATTTCGCGCAGCATCCAGCAGACGCACGACGGCATCGACCGGAACGAACGGCGCATCACCTTGAAGATTGACGATGATGTCGGGTTCTGTGTCGCGCTGCTCGGCAGCAGCCAGCGCCCGGCCCGTGCCCGAGCTTATGCCGCTGTCGGTCATGACCGCTTCCGCTCCCAAGGCAACCGCATGGTCGAAGATGCGCGCGTCATCCGTCGCGACGACGATGTCCACATCGTCCATCTTTGCCGCCGCAGATCGCGCGACATGTAGCACGCGCTCCAACAACGTGCGGCCCGCGATCTTCATCAGCGGTTTGCCCGGCAAGCGCGTGGACCCGAAGCGGGATGGGATGACGATCAGGTCGGCCATGGGCGCCGCGGCTCCGCTCAGCCCTGTTTCACGATTGCGTCGATGGCGAGCAAGCGCGTCAGCAATTCCTCTGCCTGATCGAGTGGCCAGGCGTTGGGGCCATCGGACATCGCATTGTCCGGGTCGGGGTGCGTCTCCATGAACAGCCCGGCAATTCCGACAGCGACGGCGGCCTGTGCCAACACCGGCACGAACTCACGCTGCCCGCCGGACCGATCACCTTGGCCCCCCGGCAGCTGCACCGAATGCGTGGCGTCGAACACCACCGGGCAACCAGTTTCGCGCATGATCGCCAAGCTGCGCATGTCGGACACCAGATTATTGTAGCCGAACGAGACGCCGCGCTCCGTCACCAGAAATGCGTCCGCGTTTACCCCTGCATCTTCCGCTGCCGACCGCGCCTTCCTGACGACATTCGTCATGTCGTGCGGCGCCATGAACTGAGCTTTCTTGAGGTTCACCGGCTTGCCACTCGCTGCGACGGCGTTGATGAAGTCGGTCTGGCGCGCGAGGAAAGCGGGCGTTTGCAGCACGTCGACGACCTGCGCAACCGACGCGACCTGGCTCTCGTCATGCACATCGGTCAGGACCGGTAACCCCGTTTCCGACCGCGCCTTCTCCAATATGCGCAGGCCTTCCTCAAGCCCAGGGCCGCGGAACGAACTGCCCGAACTGCGATTCGCCTTGTCGAATGAGCTTTTGAAGATCAGCAGGATGCCAAGCCGATCCGCGATCGCCCGCAACGTTTCCGCCACGCGCAATGTCATCGCTTCGCTTTCGATGACGCAGGGGCCAGCGATCACGAAAAGCTTTTCCGATCCGCCAACAGTCCGACCGCACAACAACATCATAATCTCCAATCCATTACGAACGCGATTCTAGAAGCCGCCTTCGCCGGGCACTTCGTCAAAATCCGAGCGCGTCTTGTGCAACAAGTTCTGCTTTCGATGCTGCTGGCAGACATGGCAGATCATCGACATCATCGTCGAGGCCTGACAATTTTACGCCATTATATTCCCAATATTCCATGCCGTTCACGGTGGCCCAGTTATAGCCAATTTGCCTGATCACGGTCAGGGCAGCCGCAGATATGCTGACAACTTTTCCGTTCAGATCGACTTTGCGGTCATCAACGACGGTACAGGTGACGTTGTTGTCCTTCGTAAAGCGAAGGACTGCCCCCACCGGCACATTCAAGCTTTTGAAGGTGCGGACTTCGCGGCGCGAGCGGGTGTTCTCGATCTCCGTACGCTCGTTCGCATCAATGTCCTGCTCCTCGTCGGAATATTCGACAGGTGCAATCGCGACCAGTTCTATGATGGCTTTGGCAAGGTCGGGATTGATCCTGAAATATTCGCGATTCTTGCGCGCGCGATTTTCGCCGAACACGAAGTGCAGCGTCCGCTCGATCTTCCTGCAATCGGGGACTTGAGCGGCGTAGTGAACTTCAAATGGCATCGGGACGGCTGTGTTGTCGCGCTGCCTCACCCGATCGGCGACGTCATTCTTCTGCGTGAACCCAATCTTGACGAAGCCGGGCATTGCTTCGTTTGTCAGGATATAGACGAAGCCGCTGCTCATAGTATCTCGTAGTGGCGGATTGCAGGTGATCGCTCTTTCACCGGATCGCTCATTGAAAGCAAGCGCATGGGCATTATTTGCCGAGCGGAAAACATCGCTTGCGGGCGAGCAAAACAAAAAGCCCCGCCAGTCTAATGGACGACGGGGCTTTCATGGTGGGCGTGGCAAGGATTGAACTTGCGACCCCTGCGATGTCAACACAGTGCTCTACCACTGAGCTACACGCCCACTGTGGAGGGGGCCAATAACGGGGGTCGATAAAAGGCGCAAGCGGGAAATTGTCTTTCCCGAACATTCTTCTGGACAGAGGAGGGGCGTCTCATATGCTGGCGGCGACAAGGGGGACGCCGACCATCATGCTGCCAACGCCGACAACGCCCGCAGAGCCGCCGCAGCGCGTGCCCTTCTATCGCCAGCTTTACGTCCAGGTGCTTGTCGCGATCGCACTAGGCGTGCTGATCGGTCATGTCTGGCCAGAGGTAGGCGTGACGCTGAAGCCGCTGGGCGAAGCCTTCATCAAGCTGGTGAAGATGATCATCGCGCCGGTGATCTTCCTGACCATCGTCACCGGCATTGCGGGCATGAAGGAACTGGGTGCTATCGGGCGGGTAGCGGCCAAGGCGTTCGGCTATTTCCTGACCTTCTCGACATTGGCGCTGGTCGTCGGCCTCATCGTCGCCAATGTCGTTCAGCCGGGCGCAGGCCTCAACATCGATCCGGCGACGCTGGATGCGGGCCGCGTCGCGGATTACGCGCACAAGGCGCATGAGAGCACGCTGACCGGCTTTCTGCTCGGCATAATTCCCTCCACGCTAATCTCGGCCGTGGCGGATGGCAATATTCTACAAGTGTTGTTCGTCGCCATCCTCTTCGGCATCGCGATGACGATGATTGGAGAGAAGGCACGTCCGCTGATGACCGTGCTGGAATCGGCAAGTCATGCGATCTTCAAGCTGGTCGCGCTGCTGATGAAGGCCGCGCCGATCGGTGCGTTCGGTGCCATGGCGTTCACCATCGGTGAATATGGCGTCGGCACACTCGCCAATCTCGCCGGGCTGGTCGCGACCTTCTATCTCACCTCGCTGCTGTTCGTGCTGGGCGTACTCGGCATCGTCGGCTGGTTCGCTGGCTTCAACATCCTGCACCTCATCCGTTATCTGAAAGCGGAGTTGCTGCTCGTTCTCGGCACCTCCTCGTCGGAGGCCGCGTTGCCCAGCCTCATTGAGAAGATGGAGCGTGCCGGTTGCCGCAAGTCGGTCGTCGGGCTAGTCGTGCCGACGGGTTACAGCTTCAATCTCGACGGTACCAACATCTACATGACGCTGGCAGCCCTGTTCATTGCGCAGGCGTGCAACGTCCATCTAAGCCTGGAGCAGCAGATTCTTTTGCTGCTGGTCGCTATGGTCTCATCGAAGGGAGCTGCGGGCGTTACGGGCGCGGGCTTCATCACGCTGGCCGCGACGCTCTCCATCGTACCGTCGGTGCCTGTGGCGGGTATGACGCTCATCCTGGGCGTCGATCGGTTCATGAGTGAATGCCGCAGCCTGACCAACTTCATCGGCAACGCCGTTGCTACAATTGTCGTATCGGCATGGGAGAAGGGGTTGGACCGTGACCGATTCAACGCGGCGATGGCGGGGCGTCCCATGCCGCTTACGCCGGACATGGAGCAAGTGGTCGAAGGGTGACGCCGCTTAATTGAGGCCGGTCAGGCTTTCGTTGCCGAACATGCGTTCGACCTCCAGCACCAGATCGCGCAGGTGGAACGGCTTGGACAAGACCTTCGCCTGCGGCACCGCCTTGCCCGCCTTCAGCGTCACGGCGGCGAAGCCGGTGATGAACATGACACGCATGTCCGGCGCGACGGAGGCCGCATGCTGTGCCAGTTCGATGCCGTCCATTTCCGGCATGACGATGTCGGTCAGCAACAGGTCGAAGCGGTCGCTGTCGATATGCGGCACGGCCTCCGCGCCGGTGGATACCGCGACGACCTCATAACCGGTACGCTCCAGCGCGCGGGCGAGGTAAGCGCGCATGCTGTCATCATCTTCCGCTAGCAGAATGCGAACCATGGCTTTTTAAGATACGTCCCTTCGCGGCCGCCCCGGCGGGGTGGCATCGCTGGACATTCTATGCGACAAGATATGAAGATTATCCACCCAGGTAACCTATTTTGTGGTTGCCGGTCGAAAGGAGCATCGTTGGAGCATCTTGCGCCACGCCCGCCAGCGGAAAGCCTGGCAGGCTTCGACCGCTACGGACCCGCCGTTCCCACGTCTCCTGTCATCCTGTCGGTACCGCATGCCGGACGTGATTATCCGCCCGAACTGCTGGCGAAAGCGCGGGTGCGGCCTGAAGTGTTACGGCGGCTGGAGGATCGCTGGGCGGACTTGCTGGTCCACCCGCTGATCGATAGCGGCTTTACCGTGTTGGTGGCGCGCGCGGCACGGGCGACGATCGACCTCAACCGGCACGAGCGGGAGATCGACCCCGGCATGGTCAGCGGCCTGCCGCTCGGACAGCCGCTCCAGTCAAGCGCAAAGCTGCGTGGCGGACTGGGGCTTCTCCCCCGCCGCCTGCCGGGCGCACCGGATCTCTGGCGCAGCCCTTTCGCGTGGGAAGATGTGCGCGGGCGGATCGAAACGATCCATCGTCCCTATCATGCCGCAGTGACGCAGTTGATGCGGGCAGCGCGGGAGGCGCATGGCCACGCCATTTTGATCGATCTTCATTCCATGCCGCCGCTGCCGCCCGCATCGCCCGGCGTCGCCACGCCGGTGCTGATCTTCGGCGATCGCTTCGGGCGGAGCGCGTCGGGACGGCTGGTGCAACTGGCTGCCGACATCGGGCAGGGCCACGGCTTCCCGTCCGCGCAGAACCACCCTTACGCGGGCGATCATATGATCGAGCGGCACGGTCGGCCCGAGCGCGACATGCACGCCATTCAGGTCGAAATCGATCGCAGCCATTATCTCGATGTCACGCTTGACCGGCCAGGGCCGGGGCTGGATCGGATGCGCGCCTTCGTCACCAATCTGGCGCTTGCGATGGCGGAAGAATTGCCGCGCGACGACGCATTGCTCGCGGCGGAGTGACGCTTAGCGGTCGATGACCAGCCGCGCGCCGGTGACGCTCAGATGGTGCGAATCGAAGTAGAGCGGTCGCCCGTTTCGTTCGATGGCGCACCATTGAGGGCCGCAGAGCCTTGCGATCGGGTCTATCAGCTTTACGCCTTGCCGCTGCCACTGATCGAAGGACGCGCGCAAATAGATGGTGCGATCGTTCACCCAGCGTCGTTCGACACCATGGGCATCGCGTAGATCGCCTCGTTGTGCGAGATGCGCCAGATGACGGGGTACGTCGAAGGGCTGAGGCGGCACCGGCCCGATGATCACGACAGCGCGGCCAAGGCCCCGGATTGCACGGATCGTCTCATCGAGTTGCGCGACAAAAGCAGGCGTATCGAAGTCGCCATTGGCCCAAAAGGCGGCGAGATAGACCGTGCGGATCGCAGGATCGTCTCGCAACGCCTTCATCGCGGAGTCGTTCGCTTGCACGCATCGGATGTCCTTGGCCTGATAGCCAAGTACCGGCGGACAGGACGATGTTGTGCGCTCGATGATTGCGCCGCCCTTCGCCTCCAGCAGTTCCGACAAGGCATAGGCCATCTCCACCCCGTGGCTGTCGCCCCAGAGCATGGCACTCGGCTTGACCGCCGCGCCCAGTACGCAGGGCTGCGCATGGCGCATGAAGCTGTCATGGCAGCGTCCCCGCTCGGGGCTGATGTCGTCGCGGCCCGCCATCTGCGCCAGAACGGCGGGGGAGAAGCGCGAGGGCCAGGGACCGGCATGGATCAACGCCGCTGATAGTCCGCAGAGGACGGCGATGCTGATCCCGGTGAAAGCGAAGATGCGCGGCGCGGGAACGCGGCTGCGATCGCGGAAGGGGCGCTCGACAAAGCGCCAGCTCAGCCATGCCGCAACGCTCGAACCGACGAGAACAAGAAGCTGTAGTGGGCCGCGCAGGGGCAGGTCAGTCGCATATTCGGCAAGGACGATGAACGGCCAATGCCACAGGTACAGCGAATAGGAGATGAGGCCGATGCCGACCAGCGGCGCTTCGCCCAGCAGTCGCCCAACCCGTGTCTCCGGCGCCGTATGGATCAGGGCTGCTGCACCCAGAACGGGTAAGAGCGCGGCCGACCCCGGAAACAGCGTATCCTTGTCGAAACATGTGACGGCGTAGAGGATGGCGGCCAACCCGGCGCAGGCGATGCCTTCCCGCAAAAGCTTGCGGCGAACCGGAGCGATCTCCCCCAACGCCAGTAGCCCGCCTGCGAGCAATTCCCATCCACGCGTCGGGAGAAGATAGAAGGCAAAGCCCGTCGCATCCCGCCGCATCGCGATGCAGAGCGCGAGCGACGCGCCAGCGATCGCCCAGATGATCGCCGTCCGCCATTTGGGCGCGAAGCGTGTGACCAGCAGTAGCAGGATCGGAAAGCCGATATAAAATTGCTCCTCGACGGCCAGCGACCAGGTGTGGAGCAAAGGCTTCACGTCCGCACCGCCTGCGAAATAGCCGGTGTCGGTAAAGAACCAGAGGTTGGAGGCAAAGAGCGTCGCGGCGAGCGCGGATTTCGGTACGCCCTCCAGATCACCCGGCAGATAGAGCCATGCTGACAATCCCAGCACGACGAGGATCATGACGCTCAGC
>CAJYHD010000726.1 GCA_913773715.1 uncultured Sphingobium sp. | reverse complement strand
CCTCGGCTATAGGTCACCCCGCGAGTTCATCGCGAAAACACGCGAGGCCCTGTCAGCCATTTAGGGGGCAACAACAGTGCTGCATGGCAGAGAGCGCCCTGTTGCGCGCCAGTGCGCTCGCTGCCAGCAAGGGGTCGTATGCAAGCATATCTCCTCGGCATTGATGAAGGCCGTCAGTTCACGCCCTGTGATTAGCGGCGCGCCTGATTCGTCCTCAGCGCTGCCGCCCCCGTGCTCTGCCTTACGACGAGCGATACCGGACAACTGATCGCCTGATACGGCATCTGCGGTTCACTTGCCAAGGCCGAGACGGCCATGGCCGCTATCGTCGCTATCGGTTGCCGAGCGGTCGTAAGGGCCGGCGAGCAAAGCCGAGCCGCGTCGCTATCGTCGAAACCTGCGACCGAAAGCTCTCGCGGAACGGAGATACCCCGTGCCTGGGCCTCGGCGACCACACCTGCGGCCAGGTCGTCATTGTAGGTGAAGATCGCGGTCGGGGGCGTCTCGGCGCCAAGCAGGCGACGGCCGCCCAGGCGCCCCAGATCAATCAGCGACCAATCCGCCCCGTCCCACTGCTCGACGAGACTGTCAAATTCGACGATCTCTATCGCCTCCAGGCTTACGCCCCTGCTCGCCAAGGCACTGATAAAAGCTTCCCGTCGTATCCTGCCGGATGCCACGCCTGGATTGGCTGAGATCAATCCGAACCTGCGGTGACCATTTGCCCACAAATGCTCGGCGACTGCAGCAGTACCGCCTGCATGATCGGCGTTGATCGACAAGGAGCGATGAAGCTGTGCCGCCGGAGATATCCTGACGTAACGAACACCATCCTGGTCAAGCAGATCGAGCAAATCCATATCGTCGCCAGCGACGGGAGGAAGAATAACGCCATCGCAGCGTAGCTGGCGAAGGCCTTGCCTGTAGGTGTCGGCAGCGCTCTCCCGGCGACCATCGAATTCTTCTAGAGCCAGATTGTAGCCATGCTCGCGGCAGGCCCGCATCGCCGAACGCACGAGTTCGCTGAAAAAGTGAGAACCAGCCGGCGGCACGAATATCCCGATCAGGTTGGAGCGGGCAGTGGCAAGCGATCTGGCGGCGAGGTTCGGCCTGTATCCCGCCTGCTCGATCGCGTCCGATATCCGCTGCCGGGTCGCGGGGCTCACACGGGGATCGTTGTTGACGACCCTCGACACCGTCTTCGCCGAAACGCCGACGATCCCGGCAATGTCGTCCAACGTCACAGCGCGCATCGTAGCTCGGCCTCCGTCCAGGCAGCTATAGCGCGCCGACCCGACCGCCAATAGAAAATCTATCATGCCCCCTGCAATACTCTACTTTCATCATAGACAACACACGCCTACTGGTCATGTCAGCGCTGACATTCATTGTCAGGCTACGGAAAGGCAAGGCCCACCGGATCGCCGGAGGTCAGCTGACCCACTTCAAGGGAAGTTGACAGCCGACAGGGGGCACCAATGAAATCTACGCTGACTTCAGCGATCTCGCTGTGCGCGACGACGCTTTTTGCCGCGCCTGCATTGGCGCAGGACGCGTCCGGAACCGGGGAGGACATCGTCGTGACGGGTGTTCGCGCCAGCCTGCGCTCCGCCGCCGACCAGAAGCGCAATGCCGCGCAGATCATCGACGCAATCACCTCTGAAGATATCGGCAAGTTCCCGACGGAGAACGTCGCCGACGCGAGCCAGCGTATCACCGGCGTTCAGATCACGCGAACGCGTGGTTCAGGCACGGGCGTAAGCGTTCGCGGCCTGCCTACGGATTTCACACGCGTCCAGCTCAACGGCAGCACTCTGTCATCCGCGATCGTCGATCTGCGCGGCGGCGGCGCGGGCGGCAACATCGGACGTGCTTTCGACTTCCGTCTGCTGCCGACTGAATTTGTCAGCGCCGTGGAAGTGACCAAATCGCAGACCGCCGAGATGCAGGAAGGCGGCCTTGCCGGTACCATCAACGTCAAGACGGTGCGACCGCTCGAACTCGGCAAGACCACGGCAGTCGGCTCCCTCTTCGGAGTGTGGAATTCCAACTCCGGCAAAACGACGCCGCAAGCCTCGGGGCTGTTCTCCACCACTCTCGCCGACGGGCGCCTCGGTATTCTTGTCGCCGGCGGCTACAGCCGTGACCGGACCGAGACCCACAGTGTCAACAATGTCGGCTGGGCAGTCACTTCCGAAGCGACGCTCAGACAGGATCTGAAGGGCGACGGCGATCGGGCGGACCGGTTCAACATTCCCAGCCAGATCCGCACCGAGATCGCGCGGGAGGATCGTAAGCGTACGGTCCTCACCAGTGTCCTGGAATTCCAGGCCACTGACAGCGTGAAGCTGTATGCCGAAGGTTTCTACAGCAAATTCGATATCGAGGTCGAAAGCTTGGAGAACCTGCACATTTTCACCGGCGCGACCGGCGGCGTGTACGATCCCTCTTCGACCCGTTTCACCACGATCGAGGGCATCGATCCCGCGCAGCTCGCTTACGGCGTAGTGCGGACCATTGCATCGGAGAATGTCGGCTTGAAATTGCGTATCTCGAGTTCGCATCTGACTCTCCGCACGACCGAATCGAAACAGACGCCCGCGAATTCGCGCCATTTCTGGGAAAATTCTCCAGTAATTTGAATAACTTGATACTGTGTGGCGGAGCGGGAGGGATTCGAACTGATCGGCTAAGCGGCTGATTTATCCCGCTTCTGACCGGTCCGAATTTCCGCGATACCTCGGAATATACCTCGTCGACTTTTTCCTCTGAAAACCGGTACTTGGCGGCTCAGTTCGACTGCGTGCACCGTAATCGAACCCACGATACAAAACAAGTTTTCAGCCATGCGGGAATGAACGCCTTTGGGACATTCCTGCCGTTCCGAGGTGATGTGTCGAATGGCAGGTCCAACTAGGAGCCGACGTCCGGCACCGCGCCGACCGGCTATCAGAGAGCGACGGAGGCTGGCCGTTAGGCGACTGACAGCTTTCAGGAAGCGAGTTGGAGATAGCCGACATTCCCCGTATTATTAACGGGGCTACCAACAACTCGCCATTCTCAATCTGGCATTAGCGCCCAACCGCGAAGTTGCAGGGTTGTAATTGTCGTCATGGCGGAAACGTCGACGCGCACTCCCGGCGCAACATCGC
>CAJYHD010000725.1 GCA_913773715.1 uncultured Sphingobium sp. | reverse complement strand
AGTTTGTATGCAGTGACTGGAGTTCAGACGTGTGCTCTTCCGATCTCCATCGACGCGGACTTCATAATGAAGGTGGCTACCCGTCGAACGACCGGTCGATCCCATCAGGCCGATAACCTGACCACGATGGACGTAGCTGTTGGCAGGAACGAGCAGCTTGGACATGTGGCCGTAGCGCGTTTCCATGCCGCTGCCGTGCGAAATCTGCACGAGGTTGCCATAGCCGCTGGCCCAGCCCGAGCGGCTGACGATGCCATCAGCGGTCGCATGGATCGGCGTGCCGACGGGACCCGGAATATCAATACCCTTGTGCATACGCGCGCCGCCGTTGAATGGATCGGAGCGAACGCCGAAGTTCGAGGTCAGCGAGAGCTTTTCGACCGGACGGCCCGAGGGAATGTAGGCAGCGGTCTTCACGTTGCCGTCCATGCGCTGCATGCTGGCAAAAAGATTGGAGAAGCCGACGTCAGCCGGACCAAGCTTGCTCGTGTTGATTTCCGACGCATCTCCGTAGGGGTCGTCATCTTCGGCCGCATGTGCCGGGGCTGCGGCGCAGAGCGAGGCGGCAACTGCCGAAGCGCCGATCAGGTGAGCCACTTTTACCGCAGACTGGAACAAGCGCGATTCGCGAACGTTGACCGAGAAAGAAACCGACATGCAGACCCCGACTGAAGACCGAAGGCATCAGCCTGTCGGCACATGGACTTGTGTGTGTTTTCCGGTGCCTAAGCACCCCCGCGCTCCGCACAGTGCAAATTGCGGCTCAGCTTGCAAGCGCCGCATAATATTCGAGCGTCAAACCGGCTTGCCGACGCGCCGAGTCGTTGAACGGCGGCTTAACGCTCCCATGAAAATGGCGTTTCACAAGGATTTGGTAATGATTGGCAGGGTCTAGCCCCATTCTGTTCGTCGCCCAGTTGAACCATTTCGTCCCTGCCGCGACATGACGAATCTCATCAGTCATGATGCGTGACAGCATCCGGGCGGACGCGTCGTCCCCCACCTCTGCAAACCGGGCGACCGTCGAAGGCGTGATATCGAGCGCGCGCGCCTCCAGCACCATCGGGACGATAGCCAGGCGCGCCATCGCGTCCCCCGCCGTTTCCTCCGCCGATTGCCACAGACCGTCATGCGCGGGGAGCGCGCCATAATGACTGCCAAGCGACCGCAGGCGTCGGTCGAGTAGCGCGAAGTGCATCGCTTCATCCGCGCCGACGCGCATCCAGTCATCAACGAAGGTGCGCGGAAATTCGCTGCCGAAGCGGCCTATGAGATCGAAGGCGAGATCGATCGCGACGAATTCGATATGCGCCAGCGCATGGAGCATAGCGATACGCGCCCGCTCCGATCCGGCCTTCTTGCGTCGGGGCATCTGGGCAGGCGGGAGCAGTTCGGGCCGTTCCGGTCGCGCAGGACGATCCGGCATGGTGACATCGAAGCGATGATCGAGCCGCCCGAGCCGCCAGCTCCGGGCAGCAGCACGCGCCGCCATGAGCTTGGCCACAGGATCGGGCGTCAGCAGAACCTCGGCACAGGCGAAAGCGACGCTTGTTCCTGTCAAAGCGCCCGCACCGCCGTCAACACCTCCTCGGCATGACCCTTAACCTTCACCTTCGGCCATATGCGCTGGATGACGCCGTCAGCGTCAGCCAGGAAGGTCGCGCGCTCGATCCCCATATATTTGCGGCCGTAAAGCGACTTTTCGACCCAGGTGCCGAATGCTTCGCAAGCTGCGCCCTCCTCGTCCGAAGCCAGGATGACGCGCAGGCCATATTTCTCCGCGAACTTCTTGAGCTTGGCCGGCTTGTCCTTCGAGA
This sequence comes from uncultured Sphingobium sp., assembly GCA_913773715.1. The sequence continues at coordinate 7,848 of CAJYHD010000725.1, read as the reverse complement.
TGCCGATCACCGGAACGCCCGCTTCCGCAAACTCGTCCGCGATGGCGGTGAAGTCCTTGGCTTCGTTGGTGCAGCCGGGGGTATCCGCCTTTGGATAGAAATACACGACCGAAGGCTTGCCGCGATAGGCGTCGAGCGCGAAGTCGGCACCCTCGGCATCCTTCAGCGTCACGGTCGGAATGGTCGCACCCTGTTCCAGCATCACGGCTCCTCCTGATAGGGCGCGGCAAGTGCGGCCCAGGCTTCGGACACGCTTTGCCGCGCCGCTGCGTAGCTTTCAAGCAGATCGTCCCAATCCTTCGCCCCGCAGGCCCGCGCGACCAGCGGGCGGGTCGCTTCGGGCGGCTCGGTGGACTTGGGCGAGACAAGGCGCGAGACGATCAGGAAGCGCGTGATGAGATCAAGAGCGACACTGAGCTGGACAGGTGCGAGGTTTTTTGCAATGAGTTCAGCCAGCGCGCTCGACAGGTCGGGATCAAAGGCTATCGTGTGGTGCAACTGATTGATATGGATGAGGAATTCCAGATCGACCAGCCCGCCCGGCACCAGCTTGACGTCAAGATCGCCTGCTGGCGGCTTGTGGCGCGCGATGTCGCCGCGCATCTTGACGGCGGCGCGGGCGAGATCGTCGAAATCTCTTGGTTGCCGTAGCGTTTTTTCGAGGACGGCGTTGAGCGCAGCGCGTGCTTCGGGCGATCCATAGACGGGCCGCGCGCGCGTCAGTGCAAGATGCTCCCACGCCCAGGCTTCCTCCCGTTGATAGCGCGCGAAGCTGTCCAGGCTGGCAGCGAGTAGCCCCTGCGCGCCGGACGGGCGGAGGCGGGTATCGACTTCGTAGAGCGGGCCTGACGCGGTCTGCACCGACAGCGCATTGGTCACGCGCTGGGCAAGGCGATTGAAATATTGCGTCGCGCCGAGTGGCTTTGCGCCGTCCGATTCCGTCTGGAAATCGCCGGTGAAGAGGTACACGAGATCGAGATCGGACGCATGGGTCAGCACGCCGCCACCCAGCCGCCCGAGCGCCACGATCGCCAGTTCGCCGCCCGGCACCTTGCCATGCGTGGCTTCGAACTCGGCGACGGTCGCACTGGCCAAGGCTTCAATCGCGGCCTCGGCGACGCGGCCATAGCCCCTGCCTGCCTCCAGCGGGTCGCCGCCACGAATGATCTGCGCGCCCAGCGCGAAGCGGCGGTCGTTAACGCGTTGGCGCACGCGGTCGAGCAAGGCCTGATAATCCTCGCCCGGCTCCAGCGCCGCAAATTGTTCGGCCAGTTGCGCGACAGGCGGCGGCGTGTCGAAGGCGGAGGCGTCGATCAGCCCGTCCAGCAGTTCGGGGCGGCGCGCCAGCGCGTCGGCAAGCGTCGGCGCGTGGCTTAAAATCTCGGACAGCAACTCGACCAACGCAGGGCGCGCAGCCAGCAGTTTGAAGAAATTGATGGCGCTCGGCAGCCGGGCGATCATGTCGTCCAGACGATTGAGCGCGCGCGACGGATCGGGCGCCTTCGCCAATATCCGCATCAAGCCCGGCAGCAGTTCCTCCAGCGCCTCCCTCGACGGTGCGCTACGGAGCGCGCGGATCGTGCCGCCCCGCCAGCGGCGGATGCGCGCGAGCGGGGTGTCTATGTCGATGAAGCCCAAATCCTTGAGTTGCGACGACAAACGCTCTTCATCCTGCGACAGTGCGGCATCGTCACGCTCCGGGCTGAGCCTGTCATAGTTTCGCCCGACCCAATCGACATGCGGACGAAGCAGGTCGAGCAACGCTTCGCTGTCTGCCAACCCGTGCAGGCGGGCGACATTGTCGAGCGCCTCGCGCGACTTGGGCAATTCGTGCGTCTGACGATCCTCCACCATCTGGAGACGATGTTCGATCGTGCGGAAAACGACATAGGCTTGCGAGAGGCGGCTGGCGACATCCACCTCGATCACACCAGCCTGCGCGAGCGCCGCGAGCGCAGTGCGCGTGTAGCCGGACCGAAGTGACGGGTCGCGCCCCCCGTGGATCAATTGATGCACCTGCGCGAAAAATTCTACTTCGCGAATGCCGCCGCGCCCTCGCTTGAGATCGAAGCCAGGCCCGAACGCCTGCCCCTGCGCATAATGATCGCGGATGCGGCGTGAAATATCGACGATGGCGTCGATTGCGCTGAAGTCGAGGCTGCGCCGCCAGACGAAGGGCCGTATCTGCCGCAGGAAATATTCGCCCAGCGCCATGTCGCCCGCTGCGGGGCGGGCACGGATGAAAGCGGCCTGCTCCCAGCCGAGCGCAGTCGATTCATAATAGCCGATCGCTGCCTCCACCGGCAGCGCGATCGGCGTCGCTTCGGGCGAAGGTCGCAGGCGCAGATCCACCCGGAAGACATAGCCGTCGCCGTCGCGTGCCGTCAGCAGTTCGCTCACGCGCCGCCCGATCCGCACGGCGGCGTCCGCCACATCTTCACGCTCGCCATGGGGCAATATGCGCGGATCGTAGAGCAGGATCGGGTCGATGTCCGACGAGTAGTTGAGTTCGCGGCTGCCATGCTTGCCAAGCGCCAGGACGACGAAACCGCGCTGCTCCGCATCGGGGTAGCGTTCCTGAAACGCTGCGGAGATCGCCTCCTCCAGCGCCTGATCGGCGAAATCCGACAGGGTGCGGGTGACTTTGGTGAGGTCCCAGGCGCCCGCAAGATCCGCCGCCGCCGTGACCAGCGCGATGGCACCGCGCCGCCGCCGAAGCGAACGGGCGACGCCGTCTTCCCGGGTTCCGGCAGCGTGCGCGGCGAGCAGCGCCGCATCAGGATCGCCCGCTTCAAGCTGCTCCGCAACGGATGGAAACCGGTCCATCGCTCTGCTCAAAAAAGGTGAATGGGCGCGCAGCCGCGCAAGGCTTTCCGACCAGTCGGTCATGATCATCTCTCCTGTCGGCGGCGGGCTATCGCTTGCAGATGCGACAAATGCCAGAAACTTTTACGGCGCTTGGCCGTTCTGGATTACATGGAGATGCAACGCAAATTGGTCGGCCGATCGGCGACAGCGCAGGATAGCGACGGCAGGCGCATCGTCACCATAGGCCTGCCGACGCCCTATGAAGGTGTCGGAAATGCGCTGCGATCGACCTTTTCCGCGCGTCGCGATGCTTTGCCAGATGACATGATGTCTTTGCTGGCCAAGCTGGATCGGCACTAGGATATTCTAGCGCTATTCGGAGATTTGTAGCTGCCGCCTGATCGGGTCGGCAGCTTTTTGTTTACTCTAGCCTGTTATTGGCTTGCGATGAGTTATCGCGCCTTCGCTCTTGGAACGATGCTGGCCGCGCCGGTGCTGGTGATGGTGGTGCAATCCTTCACTGCGGAGCATCATGAAGAGCCTAAGCAGCAGGCTGCACCTGCACCGGTCGCCCCTGTTCCCGTATCCGCTCCCGTGCCGATGCCGCCTCCGGCCCAGGATGCGCCATCGGGACCGACTCCGGTCTTCGGTCAGCCCCTGTCCGGGGCGGGGGAACCGGCGACGCCGCTGGGAGCGACATCGCCATCGGGCAGTCCGCCGCTCAAAGCGGACGGAAGCCAGAATTTCTAGACGCCCGTCACTGGAAGAACGACCGCCTCAGATCGCTCCGTTGAATGTGTCGCATTTGGCGGGATCGCCTGTTTCCAGCCCACGCCGGAGCCACTCCATCCGTTGCGCACTGGTGCCATGCGTGAAGCTGTCGGGGACGGGGCGCTGACCGGCCTCCTTTTGCAGCGTATCGTCGCCGATCGCCTGCGCCGCGCGCATGCCTTCCTCCAGATCGCCCGGTTCCATGAGGTTGGTGTCGCGTGCCGCCCAGACACCGGCGTAGCAATCGGCCTGAAGCTCCATCTTCACCTGAAGTGCATTGCCCTCCGCTTCGCTGGCGCGGCGCTGTGCCTGCCGAATGCGATCGGCTTCGCCGGTGATAGTTTGGATATGATGGCCGACTTCATGCGCGATGATGTAGCCGATCGGGAAATCGCCCGGCGCATTGAAGCGCGTTTCCATCTCGCGGAAAAAGTCGGTGTCGAGATAGATGCGTCGGTCGGTCGGGCAGTAGAATGGCCCCATCGCCGACTGCGCCGCGCCGCAGCCTGACTGCCCGTTCTGACTGTAGAAGACGAGCGTCGGCGGAGGATATTGCTTGCCCTCCGCCTTGAAGATGTCGGCCCAGCGCCGTTCCGTCGATCCCAGCACCTTCAAGGAAGTGCGCTGCACTTCGGTCAGCTGACTGGTGGAAGGACGCTGCGTTTCGACCGGTGCCTGACCGCCGCCCCCGCTCAGCATCGACAGCGGGTTCATGCCCATCACCACCATGATAATAAGGACGACGACGATCCCGCCGCAGCCAAAGCGGCTGCCGATGAGCGGGAGCAGCATGCCAAGGCCGCCGCCCATGCCACCGCCGAAACCGCTGCGACCGCCTTCCTGCACCTCGAAATGGCTGCTTTCCTGTTCGTCGTCGAGCCGCACGTCACCCTCCCAGTCCTAACCCAAGCTTCATCTACGCCACCGCGTCAGCGCATGGAACAGCCGATCAGGGTGGATAGTTGCGCGCCACAAAAGATGACGCGACATTCACTTGGACTGACACATATTCGATCTATATTGCACTGCATCATGGCTGATATCGATCCCCGACCCATCCGGCGCTCGAAAGCGCCGATGCCCCTTCCCGGCGAAGTCGCGCTGCTGTTGCAGGGCGGCGGTGCGCTGGGTTCGTACCAGGCGGGCGTATACGAGCGACTCGACGAGCTTGGGATCGACGTCACCTGGGTCGCGGGCATTTCGATCGGCGCGGTCAACGCCGCGATCATCGCGGGCAATCCGCCGCATATGCGCAAACGGCGGCTCAAGAAATTCTGGTACACGGTGACGGGCGGCATGCCCAATATCGTGCTGCCGGAATTCGATCCGGTGCGAGAGGCTGCACACCTGATGGCAGCAGGGACAGTCGCGACCTTCGGCGTGCCGGGCATGTTCCGCCCGCGGCTTTGGCCCGCAACCCTCGCACCTGAGGGATCGCCGGGCGCTATCAGCTTCTATGACAGCGCGCCGCTGAAGGAGACGCTGGATGCCTGCATCGACTGGGATTTGCTGAACGACGGGCCGGTAAGGCTCTCGGTCGGTGCCGTGAATGTCGAAAGCGGCAATTTCGCCTATTGGGACACGCGCCACCCGACCCGCAAGACCCGGATTGATGCCCGGCACATCATGGCATCCGGTGCTCTGCCGCCGGGTCTGCCTCCGATCGAGATCGACGGATGCTGGTATTGGGACGGCGGCATCGTGTCGAATACCCCGCTTTCCCATGTGCTGGACCGGCAGAGTGAGGATATGCTGGTGTTTCAGGTAGATCTTTTCCCCGCCGCAGGGGCGATGCCGCGCCAGATGACCGATGTCTATTCGCGAATGAAGGACATCCAATATTCGAGCCGCACCCGACAAGTGACCGACCAGTATCTGCGCCTGCGCCGCGAACATGCCGCGATCAAGGCTCTGCTCGACAAGCTGCCGCCCGAGTTGCAGGAGGATGAGGACGCCCATCGCTTGCGCGCCATGCTCGACAGCGGTTCGGTCAACATCGTACACCTCATCTATCGCACCCGCGACTGGGAAAGCGGCGCCAAGGACTTCGAATTTTCGCGCAGCACGATGCTCGATCATTGGGCGCAGGGCCGGGACGCGGTCGAGGAGGTCATGCACAAGGGCGACCTCATCGCGCGCAACATCCTGAATGGCAAAAGTTCCACCTTCGACCTCGACGCGCCCGATCATCTCAAGGAGAAGCAGGCATGAGTTCATCGCTTTCCGGCAAGACCGCCCTCATCACCGGTTCCACGTCGGGCATCGGCCTCGCTTATGCCAAGTCGCTGGCCGCAGAGGGCGCGAACATCGTCATCAACGGTTTCGGCGACAAGGACGCGATAGAGACGGAGCGGCAGGGACTGGAAGCGGCTTCGGGCGCGAAGGCACTTTATTCGGGCCATGACCTCACCAAGGTCGAGGAAATCGAAGCCATGATGGCGCAGGCCGCCGATGCGTTCGGCGGGGTGGATATCCTCATCAACAATGCGGGTATGCAGCATGTCGCGCCGGTCGAAGAGTTCCCGGTCGACAAGTGGAACCTCATCATCGCGCTCAACCTCAACAGCGCGTTCCACACGTCGCGGCTGGCGATCCCCTACATGAAGTCGAAGAAATGGGGTCGCATCATCCAGACGGCGAGCGCCCACTCGCTGGTCGCCTCGCCTTTCAAGAGCGCTTATGTAACGGCGAAGCACGGCCTTGCCGGCTTCACCAAGACGATCGCTCTGGAAACCGCGACCTTCGGCATCACCGCCAACTGCATTTCGCCCGGTTATGTCTGGACGCCGCTGGTCGAGAACCAGATCCCCGATACGATGAAGGCGCGGAACATGACGCGCGATCAGGTGATGAACGACGTTCTACTGGCGGGCCAGCCGACGAAGGAGTTTGTGACCGTCGAGCAGGTCGCGGCTGTCGCCATGTTCCTGTGCAGCGATGCAGCGGCTAACATCACAGGCGCAAACCTTAGCGTCGATGGCGGCTGGACGGCGCAATAGCTGGGTTCCGTAACTCTCCTGTGACTTTTGTGCAACGCGGCGCGCTTTTTGACAACGAATGGAAACCCTTTCCGCAAGATGTCGGTTTAGTGTTCGCAAACGCAACGAAACCAACAGGACTAACTCATGAAGAAATTTGCCTTCGCAGCGGCCCTTCTGGCCGCCCTGCCCGCAGTCGCATCGGCGCAGGAAACCGCCCCTGACGGCACCGATGCTTTCGGTATTGAGCCTTATGTCGGCGTGCTCGGCGGCTACCACACGTTCGATCGTGGTTCGGAATTCGGCCGCATCCCCGGCCAGACGATTATGAATGGCGCTCTGATCAGCGGTATCGCGGGTGTGAACGTGCCGCTTGGCCCGGTGTTCGTCGGCGTCGAAGGCAACGCGACCAAGGGCTTTTCCGACATTGATTGGGAATATGGCGTCAAGGGTCGCGTCGGCGCCCGCGCTGGTGAAAGCGGCCTGATCTACGCGTCGGCTGGTTATCAGTGGGTCAACGGCAAGCGCGGCTGGTCAGACCAGAAGGACTGGATGTACGGCCTCGGCGTCGAAGTCGGTCCCAAGGAGATCGGCCTAGGCGGCGTAACCGGCAACAGCGGCGTTCGCCTGCGCGTTCAGGTCGACACCTATGATTGGGACAGCTTCCGTCCCATGGCGGGTGTGCTTTTCCACTTTTAAGTGGAACTGCCCGACACGCTTTCATAGCATGATCGGCCCGCTCCTTCCCTTGTGAGGAGCGGGCTTTTCATTTGCCCTCTTCACCCTGTCGGAAATCGCCTTATGTTGCGCGGCAACAAGGGAGATTCACGCACATGCGCAACGCGCTTCCGGTCGTTCTGGCCGCCCTCAGCCTGTCATCCGCCGCCACCGCGCAGACACCGCCAGCTTCCGATCCCGTTGCCGCCGCTCCGCAGCAGAGCGCCATCGGCGGCGCGATCGCGAAGGATATGGAGGGGCTGATGACCCTCTACCGCGACCTGCATGCCAATCCCGAACTGTCGGGTCAGGAGACTGCGACCGCCGCAAAGCTCGCCAAGCGCCTGAAGGCGATGAAGTTCGACGTGACGGACAAGGTCGGCGGAACCGGCGTCGTCGCCGTGCTGAAGAACGGGTCCGGGCCGACTTTGCTCATCCGTGCAGACATGGACGGACTGCCGGTGGTCGAACAGACCGGTCTTGAATTCGCCTCCAAGGTGCGGACCAAGACGCCCGAAGGCGTCGAGACGGGCGTCATGCATGCCTGCGGCCACGACACGCACATGACCGCATT
>CAJYHD010000724.1 GCA_913773715.1 uncultured Sphingobium sp. | reverse complement strand
CCGACCAAGCTCCCCTTTTCACGATCGCGCCCAGCGTCGATCCGGCGTTCCGCAAGGACATCATCGAAGGATTGTCGCGTTACCCCAAGAAGACGCCACCGATCTGGTTCTACGACCGGCGCGGGTCGGAATTGTTCGAGGAGATTACCGACCTTCCCGAATATTATCCGACGCGCACGGAAACGGCCTTGCTCGCGGCGCATGGGCCGGATTTCGCGCTGGCGGTCGGCGAAGGCCGCGCGGTGGTGGAGTTCGGCGCGGGATCGTCCCGCAAGACGCCGCACCTGCTGCGCGCGATCGCCCCTGCCGCCTATGTGCCGATCGACATCAGCGGTGATTTCCTACACGCGAGCAGCGCGGACCTTGCCACCGCCTTCCCCGGATTGCCCGTGCTGCCGGTCGTCGGCGACTTCATGGGGCCGCTGGCGTTGCCCGCCGCGATCGAGGTCATGCCGCGCCTGGGCTTCTTCCCCGGTTCGACCATCGGCAATATGGAGCCGGAGGCGGCGGTCGATCTGCTGCGTGCCATGCGCCGGTTGCTGGGCGATGAGTCGATGCTGCTGATCGGCATGGACCGGATCAAGGATCGCGATCGTCTGGTCGCGGCCTATGACGATGCGCAGGGGGTGACGGCGGCGTTCAACCTCAACCTTTTGACCCGCATCAATCGCGAGCTGGGCGGCGACATGCCCGTCGCCGACTTCGCCCATCGCGCCATCTGGAATGATGAGAAGGCGCGGATCGAGATGCATCTGGAAGCGACGCGGGACATGGACTTCCACGTTGCCGGTGAAGCCTTCCACATGGACGCGGGCGAAACGATCCATACCGAGAGCAGCCATAAATATGGTCCGCGCGACAACCGGGTTCTGCTACGCGCGGGCGGCTGGGAGCCGGTGGACGAGTGGATCGACGCTGGCGGATTGTTCTCGCTGATACTCGCGAAAGCGGGTTAACGCAGCGAGAGCATTAGCCCGGCGAGCGCGGCGCTCATCAGGTTGGCGAGGCTGCCCGCGACCAGTGCCTTGAGGCCAAGCCGCGCGATCTGCGGACGCTGGTTGGGAGCGAGGTTGCCGGTCACTGCCATCTGGATCGCGATCGAGCTGAAATTGGCAAAACCGCACAGCGCAAAAGTGACGACCGCGATCGTACCGGGTGATAGCGTGCCCTGCACCTGCCCCAGATTGATGTAGGCGACGAATTCGTTCAACACGACCTTCGTGCCGAAAAGGCCGCCCGCGACCTGCGCCTCGTTCCACGGAATGTTGAGCAGATACATGACCGGCGAGAAGACGTAGCCGAGAAGCTGCTGAAAGCTGAGCGTCGGATAGCCGAAGATCGATCCGATGCCGCCGAGGATGCCGTTGGCGAGCGCGACCAGGGCGACGAAGGCCAGCACCATCGCCCCGACCGCGACCGCTAGCTTGACGCCGGTCTGCGCACCCTGCGCCGCCGCCATGATGAGGTTTGCGGGCTTTTCCTCGTCATGGCTGGCGGGCGGCATCGGCTCGCCGGGCGTTTCCGCCATCAGTGCGGCGGGGCCAGCGCCGCTACGGCGGGTTTCGGGCAAGTGGATGTCGTCTTCGAGCGGGAGTTCGGGTTCGCGTTCCGGCTCGTCGGGCATCATGATCTTGGCCATCAGCAGGCCGCCCGGCGCGGACATGAAGCTGGCGGCGAGCAGATAGTCGATCTTGATCCCCATCGAGGCGTAGGCGGCGAGGATAGTGCCCGCGACGCCCGCCATACCGCTGGTCATGACCGTGAAAAGCTGCGCGGGGGTGAGGCCAGCGAGATAGGGGCGGATGACGAGCGGGCTTTCGCTTTGGCCCACGAAGATGTTCGCGGCGGCGCACAGGCTTTCAACCTTGGACACGCCCGTCACCTTCTCGATCGCGCCGCCGACCCAGCGGACGATGAACTGCATGACGCCGAGATAATAGAGGATCGAAACGAGGCTGGCGAAGAAGATGATGACCGGCAGTGCGGCGATGGCGAAGCTCGCGCCGCCGATTTCGGGCCGGGCGAGCGGGCCGAAGATGAAGTCGGTCCCGGCCTGCGCATAGCCGAGCAGATTGGCGACGCCGCGCGACATGCCCGCGATGATCGAGCGCCCGGCAGGGACATACAGCACCAGCAGTGCGATCCCGGTTTGCAGCAGAAAGGCTGCGCCGACGATGCGCGGCTTGATGGCGCGGCGGTCGGAGGAAAGGGCGAAGGCGATGGCGAGGATGACGAGGATGCCGGCAAGGCCGATGAGGAGATGCATGAAGCGCTTTCGCCCAGAAAATGAACAAACCCAACGAACAAACGGGCGAACTATAGGGATGGCGACGCTGCAAGGCCAGCCGGTTCACCATCTCCGATCAAGCGGGCGGATGCGCACGAACTGTCGCTTAACTTCGCATCTTTCCCGCATTTCGTGACATTTTATGCCAAGAATTGGAAATTAAGTTTCTATCGGTTGCAGAGTATGCGGGTAGCGGCAAGCCGCTCAGACTTTTATGTCACAGCGGCGTGACATAGGACAGGTCAGCCATAGAGCGGCAGATAGGAGAAGCACGCGTCGTCCGGGGCGCCATAGCGCGCGCCTGCCTCGCGAATCATAGTGCGGGTTTCGGGGCGGCCGGAAATGATCACCATCTTGATGGCGCTGTCACTTACATCGTCCAAGTCAGCGAGGGCGGCGAGCAGCGTAGCGCGACTGGGACGCCAGATGACATAGGCTTCGTTGGCGAGAGCGGCGGCGTCGATGCCGAGGCGCGCCATCAGCCGCCCTTTGGCGGACACATCGGTCATGCCGTTATGGCGGGTGGAGGCGATCGCCTTGGCTGTGACCGGCTCCACGACATGGCCCTGCGCATCGGTCAGCGGCGCTTCCGACACGTCCCAGGCTTCGGGCGGGCAGAGTTTGGCCGCCGGGTCGATCGTGCGCTCGGGACGGACTTCGGCGGGGTAGATGCGGCAGACATCGGGGCGGTCGGCATAGATGGCGCAAGCCATGTCGGGCAGGCGGTTGGGGCAAGGACCGTCGAACACCGCCGTCAGCGTGAGTGCGACGGTAATGGGCAGGTCGCCGCTCATGGCCGGGACGGCGCGTTCGGCGCGATAGGCCTCGGGAGAGCCGGGCGGGTGCGGCAGAGCGGGTGCCGCATCGCAGAGCAGTTCGACGTCTCCGCCCCGCTCCAGCCAGGCCGTGGCTTCGGCGATGCTGAGCGGCAGACGCAGGCCGTGGCAGCATCGACCGCAAATCGTGCAGCCGAAGCGGAGCGCCGGTCCCGTCGCCAGCGGCGGGCCGTCTGCGTTCGTCATGATGGTGCGACCTTTTATGTTTCGTTTTCTGGTTCCGCTCAAGGGGCTTCCGGGGGCGCTGTCAATGATGGAGGTTGGTCATGTCACAACAACTTGCCGTCATCCCCGCGCAGGCGGGGATCCATTTCCTGCCTTCGCCGAATAGGACGGGTCGGGAGATGGGTTCCCGCGCTGGCTACCGCCGCCCTTCGGGTCGCGGGAATGACAAAGAGAAATAGAAGAGAGCAGGGACAAGAAAAAGGGGCCGGTGTCATCGAACACGGGCCCCGTTCTGATTTCGCTATCGTGCGTCCGCTTATGCGGCCTTTGACCGTGCCATGCGCTTGCGCTCATTGGGATCGAGGTAGCGCTTGCGCAGGCGGATGTTCTTGGGCGTGACTTCGACCATTTCATCATCGTCGATATAGGCGATCGCCTGTTCCAGCGTCATGCGCTTGGGCGGGGTCAGGCGGACGGCGTCGTCCTTGCCGCTGGCGCGGAAGTTGGTCAGCGCCTTCGACTTCATCGGGTTGACTTCGAGATCTTCAGGCTTGGCGTTCTCGCCGATCACCATGCCTTCATACAGCGCTTCGCCGACGCCCACGAACAGGATGCCGCGTTCTTCGAGCGGACCCAGCGCATAGGCATTGGCCTCGCCTGCGCCGTTCGAGATGAGGACGCCGTTCTTGCGGCCTTCGATCTTGCCCTTGTGGGGGCCGTACTTCTCGAACAGGCGGTTCATGATGCCGGTGCCGCGCGTGTCGGACAGGAATTCGCCATGATAGCCGATGAGGCCGCGCGACGGGGCGGAGAAGGTGATGCGAGTCTTGCCGCCGCCCGAGGGACGCATGTCGGTCATCTCGGCCTTGCGGATGTTCATCTTGTCGACGACGGTGCCTGAGAATTCATCGTCCACGTCGATGACGACGGTTTCGTACGGCTCGGTCTTGCCGCCATTCTCGTCTTCGCCGAACAGCACGCGGGGACGCGAGATGCCGAGTTCGAAGCCTTCGCGGCGCATCGTCTCGATGAGGACACCCAGCTGCAATTCGCCGCGACCGGCGACTTCGAAGCTGTCCTTGTCGTCGCTTTCCGTGACCTTGATCGCGACGTTCGATTCGGCTTCGCGGGCGAGGCGATCGCGGATCATGCGGCTCGTCACCTTGCTGCCCTCACGGCCTGCCATCGGCGAATCGTTGACGGCAAAGCGCATCGAGAGCGTCGGCGGATCGATCGGCTGCGCCTGGATCGGCTCGCTGACCGATGTGTCGCAGATGGTGTTGGCAACGGTCGCGACGGTCAGGCCCGCGAGGCTGATGATGTCGCCCGCCTTGGCTTCGTCGACCGGCACGCGGTCGAGACCCTGGAACGACATGATCTTGGACGCGCGGCCGGTTTCGATCACCTTGCCGTCCATGTCGAGCGCGTGGATCGCCTGGTTCACCTTGACCGTGCCGGACTGTACGCGACCGGTGAGGATGCGGCCGAGGAAGTTGTCGCGATCGAGCAGCGTCACGAGGAAGCTGAACGGGGCGTCCTGCTCCAGCGACGGCGGCGGGACGTGATCGACGATCTTCTGGAACAGCGGCTCCAGCGTACCTTCGCGGCGCTGCGGATCTTCGCTGGCATAGCCGTTGCGGCCCGAAGCGTAGAGGACGGGGAAGTCGAGCTGTTCGTCATTGGCTTCGAGAGTCACGAACAGGTCGAACACTTCGTCCAGCACTTCCTGGATTCGCTCGTCGGGACGGTCGACCTTGTTGACGACGACGATGGGCTTGAGGCCCAGCGCCAGCGCCGTGCCGGTGACGAACTTGGTCTGCGGCATCGCGCCTTCTGACGAATCGACCAGCAGGATGACGCCGTCGACCATCGAGAGGATGCGCTCCACTTCGCCGCCAAAGTCGGCGTGGCCGGGCGTATCGACGATGTTGATGCGGGTGCCGTTCCATTCGACCGAGGTGGGCTTCGCCAGGATGGTGATGCCGCGTTCCTTTTCGAGGTCGTTCGAATCCATCGCGCGCTCTTCGACGCGCTGGTTGTCGCGGAAGGTGCCGGACTGGCGGAAAAGCTGGTCGACGAGGGTGGTCTTGCCGTGATCGACGTGCGCGATGATGGCGATGTTACGCAGGGACATGGATTGCCTTCGGGATATGGGTTCCCGGTCGGCACCACGCCTGTCCAGGACTATCGGGCGCGCCCCTACAGGAAATGCCGCGCTGCGGCAAGGGCGCGCGGCTTCATAGGTAGCGCAGCCACCATTGCCCGCTGTGCCGCTTGATGCCGCCGAACCAGCGGCAGGCGAACCAGAGCGGGAGCGCGAGGGTGGCGGTCAGCGCCCAGATGCTGGCGACATTGGGGAAGCTGTAAGCCGCCCCGCCACCGATGACGATGTGGAGCAGGTGGATGCTATAGATGTGGAGCAGATAGTAGAAGAGCGGCGCTGCGCCGAGCGTCAGCAGCGCGAAGTCGGCGGACGGCGGATATTTGGTGACGTTGAGGAAGCTCATGACGGTGAGCAGCGGGATGTCGCCGATGATCCGGGGATGCAGGTCGCCATAAATGTTGAGGGATCGCAGCAGCAGGAAGAATGCGAGCAGGAAAAGGCCGCCGCCGATCATCCAGCGCTGCCGCTCGGCGAAGGGGCGGGTGAGGAGCGGCGCGGCGGCGTAGCCCAGCGTGATGATGCCGATCCACGGAAGGAGCGGATAGGATGTGCGGGCGCGCATGCCGCCGGGTAGGTCGATGAAGCCGCGATCGTGGAGGATCCGCCACAGCGTATAGCCCGGTTGATCCGGCGCGAAGTGGATCGGATCGAGCAGATTGTGGCCAAGGACGATGGCGACGCCGACCACGACCAGGGCGGGGCGCGGCAGGTGGAGCAGCACGGCGAGCGCCAGCATCGACAGGCCGATCACCCAGATCACCTGAAGGAAGATGATCGGCGGCGAGACGCTGAACGACCAGCCGAAGTTCACGAGCGTCAATTCGAGCAGGATCAGGAACAGCCCGCGCTTGGCGAGGAAGAGCGACGTTTCGCGCGGTCCGGCCTTCTGTCCATATAGCCAGGCGGAAACGCCCGTCAGCGCGACGAAGGTCGGCGCGCAGATGTGCGCGGCAAGCCGGGTGAAGAACAAAGCGGGCGGCGTCGTGGCGACATCCATCGGGTCGGGAACCGGCGCGTGAGAATAGAAGAACTCGCGAATATGATCGACCATCATCACCAGCATCACGAAGCCGCGGAGCGCATCGATCGACTGGATGCGGACGTAAGGTGACAATGATGTGGACAGATGCGCGTGATTCATGATGCGGCTTCTATGTGATGATATTACGTTATATCAAGAGTCAATGCTCCCTTGCCGTCGCGCGCCAGCGTCGTAAGGAAGCGACACAGCATTACAACTCACTGTAGGATTACCCATGCGGCCTGTCTTCGCCCTCGTTTCGCTCATCGCCCTCGCCGCCTCACCCGCTTTCGCGCAAAAAGGCGGGGACGATGCCGTCAAGCAGCATCAGGACAAGGTCGCCGAAGAGGTCGC
>CAJYHD010000723.1 GCA_913773715.1 uncultured Sphingobium sp. | reverse complement strand
GAAAAATGGCCGTTGCCCCTAGCGCGTCACCGCGTTCGATCCGCGCGAGAAACACGTCGCGATCGAGGTAATCCGCAATGTCCGCGTCAACCAGATTGCGAAATTTCGTGCCGTCGGTCAGATCGTCGACGACCAGAATATCGCGCTCGCCTGCGGCATTCAGCGCCTGGACCAAACCCGACCCGATCATGCCGGCTCCTCCGGTCACAATGATCATCGCGTTGCCTCCTGCGTGCGGATACGATCTGCCAGCCCGGTAGTGGACTGGCCGTCGACGAATGGAAGTATCGCTACTCGACCTCCCCAACGTGCCACATCGTCCGCACCGACGACGGTATCGGGGGTATAGTCTCCGCCTTTGACCAGAACATCGGGTCGGACCTTGCGAATGAGATCGAGCGGCGTATCGACATGGGTACCATCGTCGTTCCTGCTGCCGTCAAATGCGATGACCCAGTCCACCGCCCTCAACCCGCGCATCACAGCCATTCTGTGGGCAAGTTCGTTGAACGGGCGCGTAGCCCCCTTCAAGCGCCGCACCGATGCGTCGCTGTTGACCGCAACGACCAATCGATCGCCCAGTGTCCGGGCTTCGGTTAGATAGGCCACATGTCCGGCGTGCAGGATGTCGAAACAGCCATTGGTCATGACGATACGTTGACCACGCCCCCGCGCCGCCTCGATTTCACGCAATATGTCGTCTTCGTCCAGTTCGAGGCGTTCATGTGTAAGGCTTGCCAGCAGCTCGCTCGCCGTCACCGTTGCGGTACCCGGCCGCGAAACCACGATCCCCGCCGCCTGGTTTGCAATTGCCATCGCGTCCTTGATCGGCATACCGCTCGATATTGTCGCCGCGAGGGTCGCAATAACGGTATCGCCGGCACCGGTCACGTCATACACTTCGCGCGCACGCGTTGCGATGCTGGTGACGGTATCGGCGTCATCGATCAGCGTCATGCCCCGCTCGCCACGCGTCACCAGCAACGCCTTCAACCCGAGTTCGGAACGAAGCTGCTGACCCTTGCGATTGAAATCGGCTTCGTCATCGGCTTGTCCGACGATCTGGAAGAACTCCCGCTCGTTCGGCGTCATGAGGGTGGCGCCGGCATAGCGGCTGAAATCATTCCCCTTCGGGTCGACCAGAATAGTTTTCCCTGCACCACGCGCGCGCGCGATCAGTGCGGAGACGTTGTCCAGCGTGCCCTTGCCATAATCCGACAAAATCACGATGTCGTGGTCGGCCAAGGCTTCATCGAAGACATTGGCCAGCGCCGGATCATCGACGCAGGAGAAGCGCTGCTCGAAATCAAGGCGCATAATCTGCTGACCCTGACTGATGGCACGCATCTTAACGATCGTGCAACAGCTCGGCACGGTGACAAAATGACAATTGACCCCCTGCGCTTCTAGCAGGTCCTGCAGGATGCGGGCGTCATTATCGTCGCCGACATAGCAGATCAGGCTGACCGGCACGCCCAGCGCTGCGATGTTCAACGCGACATTGGCCGCACCGCCAGGGCGCTGAAAGCTCGTACTGACATGAAGTACCGGAACCGGCGCTTCAGGAGAAATTCGAGTGGTCGTACCCTCATGGTAGCGATCGAGCATGGCATCGCCCACGACCAGGACCGGCCGGGCTTGCGAGAACAGCGGCATGCTGGTCATTAAACTCTCTTTCTTGTTGGTCTTGGATCAATCACGATGCGGTCGATCAGCATCGTGACATCGCCCGGCCCTGTTCCGCCGTTGAGCAGAAGACGGAACTCCTGCGTCGTGCAGCCCGCAGGAATATCGACAGCCCACCGGTAATCGCCCGGCTTGGTTGCGACCACCCGACGGGTCACATCATTCTCGGGTGCGGCACCTTCCAGACAGCGTAGTCCAAATCCGATGGTCGCATTGTTGTCTGCATCGACCTCGGCAACGTGGATCCCTACGACCTGCGACATACCGGGCGACAGGAACGCAATCCGCCGGGCGACGACGGTTTCATTCCCGGCACCACCGGACAAGCTCAGCCGCAACAAATACTCCTTGCTGCGTCCTGCCTCGAATGAGGTGGATACGAAGCCGCTATTGGCCAGTTCCCAAGCCACCGGAAGACGCCGCTGGTCGATCGTACGGGCGTCAAAACCCAATTTCGGGGACGAAAGGGCCGCGGAACCTTCCAACGCGCCATACAGCCTACGCATTGGCTGCCATTGTTCCGCAGCCTTCAGGCGGCCCAGAATGACCGCCTCACTTTCACGACGGCGACTATCCGTGCTTGCTTTCCCTACCGCGACCATCATGCGGGCTACGGCTTCGGCATCGCCTTGGGCAGCGGCATAGGAAACGAAGTCGGTGACCCATGGCCGATCAGCCTGGATATATCGCACGACATGCCGGGCAATGTCCGGATCTGCCAGTGCAGCGGTCAGGATAGGGAAAAGCGGCGCGGCGTTTGCATCGGAGGTAGTGAGCGCAATGTCATAGTGTGACAACGCACACATCACGTCGTTCCGTTCGACGCATAGTTGGATCAGTGCCATTTGCGTGGCCAGATCGCGGCGCGACATACGTTCCGCGAGACGAAACTGTCTTATGCTTCTTTCGGTTTGCCCCGCCTTCGACGATGCCACCGCCACGGCACGCATCGCCGCAGCGGAAACCGGCCCTTGGCGCAGGGCATCGGCGGCCAAGGCCGGCGCGCTGCCCATGCCATTCTGTTCCGAAGCGGCCTGCAAGGTAGACAGTCCCGCGAGCGCCGCACCATTGTCGGGATCGAACATCAGTGCGCGATCGGGCGCACGCAATGCCAGGACGTTGCCTACCGCATTTTGCAGCGCATTCCATGCGATACCCGCACCGATCGCTACAATCAAAGCGATCCGCACAATAGGCAGAACCCGTCCTGTATTGCGGGTACCCATGCCTTACTCCGCAATATCCCGCGACTGCCCATAACCGTAATCCAGGCCGTACCCATAGCCATAGCCGGCCGACTTCGCTTCCAGCTTGGTCAGGATTGCACCGAAGATACGTGCATTGACACTGCGCAAACGCCCGACTGCCGTTTGAATACCGCGCAGCGGTACGTCGCCCGACGCCACGACCATCATGACACCTTCCGTCGTGCGGGCCAGCAGGGGAGCATCGGCCAGGCCCAAGATCGGAGGAGAGTCGACGATGACGTGTTCGAAATGCTCAAGCGCGCTTGCCAGAAACTGCCTGGAGCGTTCCGTACTCAGCAACTCGGCCGC
Source organism: uncultured Sphingobium sp. (assembly GCA_913773715.1). Next base: position 61 of record CAJYHD010000723.1, on the reverse strand, counting down.
ACTGGGAGGCTGAGGCCCGGCGGAAATCAGGGACAGGCCGGGGATCGGCCCGGGACGAGCG
>CAJYHD010000722.1 GCA_913773715.1 uncultured Sphingobium sp. | reverse complement strand
CCGGTTCGTACATCAATCGTATCCCAGATAACTTTGCGGAAGATCTTGAAGTCTGCCGTGTCATGCCGAAGCCGCTGCTCGATCCTGCGCATGAATGCAGGCCATTCGACAATGCGCCAATGTCGGTTTCGAGGATGACGTAGCCGGCGCCTTAGCCTGGCCGAAGCGAATGGCACGAGGACGACGAAGATCGTGTCGGCGGGAATGTCGCCCTTGGCGACGGGGCCGAAGTGCGTGCGGGCGAACTGCGTGTAGGTTGGAAGCGGATTGATGACCTTCGCATTGCCGATCTTTACCTCAATGACCGCGCCGCACCTTCGGCCCCCGCTTATCACCGTGATCAGCATGTCTATGCGCGGCCGCTTCCGCTGGCCCTTGATGGTGGATGCGCATCGCACCTCGACATCGATCATGGCCTCGTCGATGTTTGTCGGCCAGGCAAAGTCAGGTGCAAGCGCACCAAGCAGCGTGCGGACGCCGTCATGGTGGGGCTGGGCGAGCAGGAAGTCGCGCAGACCGCTGCAGACCTGCGTCTCGAATATCCTGAGCCAGGGAATGCTGGATGCGGTCAAGGCGTGCTCGCCCTGGCGCGCACCGATGAATGCCAGGAGGTCGCCGCGGTGGCTACGCCTTGATCCGCGCAATCCAGTCAGCTTTTCCTCGGCAGGCAGCGCATAGGCACAAATATGCCCTTCATGGATAAGCGCATATCTCCGGAGCGCCGCCTCATTGAAATGCACTCGGTACGCACCCTGGAGGATTTGTACTGGATCGGCGAACTGCCCGGCATCGGCCGCCGCCTTCTTTCGCCGTTCAGCCATGCTCTACTCCACAACCGGATAGTGCGGCAGCGCCCAGGCATGCGCGGGATTGTCCATCATCAAGTCGACAAAGATCGGCAGCAGGTAACCCAGCAGCGCCGCGCCGCTGCGGACCTGAGCGCGGTTGTTGCCGCTGTTCCAGGTGCCGCCGCCATGGACCAGCTGGTTCCTCAGTACATAGAGCCTGTCGAACAGCAGCGAGAGCAGCGTGGCCGTGTCGTGCTCTCGTAGTGCGCGGTTCACTTGCCGGCGCGGGTCTTCCAGGCGCAGTTCCCAGTTTGCATAGCCCGCCACTCCGTTGTGATGCAGCCAGAACGGTGCGAATACATAGCGGTTGTCGAGCAGCAAGCGGATCTCCTGCCCGAAGCGGCTCCACACGGCGTCGTAGATGCGGTGGCGCGCGTCGAAGCGTACCAGAGTATGAAAGAAGGCGAGGAACACGTTGCGCTCGCGCCGTCCATCATCTCCGGCCGCCTGCCCCAGATCGCTTGCATATGCGGCATTGAAGCCGATCCACAACAGGATGAAGCGCACGTCGTCGTCGTCGGATTCTGCATCGGCACGGCGAAGCCACGACAGCGCCCGGTGAACGCGTAAAGTAAGTGGCAAGGGGAAGCCGTCACGCAAGGCACGCTGCTTGTGCTTCAGGTTTTCCGGATGCAGCGGGTCGCGTGCGGCAAAGCGGGTCATGAGAGCTGCGTCCTTGGCGCGATGTGGGTGCGCATGACGGCAGGGGCGTCACGTGCTTCCTTGCCGCGCTGGTCACGCCCAGCTGCGTCCGTGAGGATCGCGGCAGCCAGCAGAACGTTGATCATCTATGGCTCCGGTTGCAATGCACGGCGCGGTTTCCACCGACTGCCGTATGCTTCGCGTTTGTAATATCTCGACGATAGTTCATGTACTCAGGGCTTTGTCTATCCGTAGATCGTGCGGGTAGCCGCGGCCGCGAAGACACTGCTCTGATAGTGCAACGACATAAACGGTCGTAACCTCGTACAAGGACAGCGATCAGCGAGGAGAGCCTCCAGCTATGAAGCCGTTTGCGCGACATTTCGCCGTTGAGGAATTGGCCGACAATGCCGCCGTTCGTCATCTTTTCGCGCGCTGGGCACTACCAGGTGAAGTCTGCGACGCGCAGCGGTGCCTGCGCATTGGGGTCCGCGCCGGGTATCTGAATCTTTACGTCCGAGGCCAGTCCATCACACGGATATCGCGAGTTGGCGGCGCCACACGCCTGGCGGTACACCCAGTCTATGTCTCCGGGCACAAGCGTCACGCCGCCCGACCTTCGGATCTCGACCAGCGCACCGTGACGTTTGATTCGGCCTGTGTGTCCGCCGGTCAGATCGACAGCTGGATCGAGATCGCCGTTACCTATGCCGGGGCCGAGAAGGCCTTCGTCGACGACCTTGTCGCGCACAACCCCGGTGCTCTGGATCTGGAGATGGCCCTGCCCGCCAACACTGCGGAACGCAAAGCGCCTCGCATGGATCTGGTGGTGGCGCAGCATGGCAGTCTCGCCTTCTGGGAAGCGAAGTGCAGCGACAACAGTGAGTTGCGCGCGCGTTCGGCTTACCGCGAGAGCTCGGATGGCGCTTATCTGGGTGGCATCAAGGTCATCCACCAGTTGCGCAAGTACGTAGCCTGGATGGAAGCGGGCAGGTCTGACCGCAGTTGCCAAGTCAGGCAGGCGTATCGTCAGGTTGCGTCGGTGCTAATCGGCTTGGCGGACAAGTTCGACGTTCCGGGCGATGCCGCGCGCGCTGTCTGGCGCGAGCTTGCTCCCGGTGCTGCGTTGGAAGTGATCCTGCCCCCGGGTTTGGTGATCTGCAACTACGATGCGCTGGCGCAAGGTCGCGACGCTCACTTCGAGAAAGCCGCAGTAGCCAATCGACCGTATCTCGAAGTGCTGCGCGGGCATGGTGTTCCACTGGTCAAGCGTCTGACTGCCGGCTTCCCGTGCTGGCGAACGGATTGGTGCAATCGGTCTTCTCAGACAATCCCACCAAAGCCGCAGGCTTCTGAAGGTTAGATAGGTTTCTGAATCTTTTAGAACAGTTAAGCTGTCCGCTGTGGTTCGCTCAGCGCCGGAATCGCGCGAGTCGTGTGGCGGGGCGGTTCCGGATGGATCGAGGATGTGGTCCCGATGTGTCGATGGTGCCGTTCCTGAAAGTTCGACGCCTCGTTCCTGGAGGATCGTCGGTGTCGCCCGTGGTGTTCCTGGAGTGTCGAAGCGTGCCACAGCACGACGGGAATTGAATCAGTTTGGCGCCACTCGCCGGCGATGACGTTCAATCTCGTAATCGGAGGTACGGCATTGAGCCGCTGTGCACGTACTAGACTTTCGTGGCGCGACACTTCGGGAACGCGGCGGGCAAGATCGGCCTTATCCGGGAAGCTGAAAGCGATGCTTCTGATGGTGCCGTTTTACCCACCCGATGAAGGCGCGCTGCCAGTCGGCAGGGGTGCGGTCGGGTGAGCCGGCGACCCAGCGCTCGAAATCGGCATGGAGGACGTAAAGGTCCCACCCCGGGCACTCGCGGCGCAGCTGGTCGATCGTGTCGTCCGTCATGAAACCGCGTGTCGCAGCGTCGGACAGGCCGGAGACGGCCGAGCGGATCAGCTTGCGGGCATCGATCACCTCGGGATGTTTCCCCGGGGAAACACCCTCGGCCCGCTTCAGAGCCGGCGTATCCGGCGCCGCGCCGCCGTCCGGTTCCGCCGCGCCCGGTGCCGCGGGCAGGCAGGCCTGCGCACCGCCCTTCCCGTCCACCCGCCGCATGCGGATCATCGGCTCGCCATCCTTCGTGGTTTCGACGCCGAGTTCGTAGCCCGGCAGATCGTTTTTCTCGGCCAGCTTGAGCATCTCGAACTTGAATCGCCGGTACTGCCCTTCCGCGCCGGACTTCTCGAACAGCACGGGCATCGAGATGCCGAAACCCGCCTCCCCTGCCCCGCCCGCATGCTTGCGCGCCACGCGGTAGAGCCAGCGCTCACGGCCGCCGGTTATGTCGAAGTAGGCGCGGTCGATGGCGAGCACGCCGCCTTTCATGGTGACGCCCTCCCAGAACCAGTTCGACAGCTCGATGGTCATGCCGCGCGAGCGCTCGGTCTTCTCGTCGACAAGCTGCGTCCAGCCATCAAGCCAGGAGAATGTCGCCTCGCGCCGGTTCTCCGCACGCAAGTTGGTCTTGATCGTGGTAGCGACGAGCCGATCCAGCGCCTGGCCGAGCAGTTCGTAGGCACGCCCGGTTGTGGGGCGCCCGATCGCCCGCAGCAGGTCGTAGGGCATGATATTCAGCTTGCGCGGCACGTCGTTGTGCCCACGGCGCGCCATGTCGGCCAGGACGCTGGCGCAGTAGATCAGGATGTCGGCATCCCAGATCGTCGCCATGCCATAGTCCGGATTGGCGCTGACGTGGACCCGCACCTTGCCGTCGGGGCTGGTGTAGTCGATCGGCTTCAGGCGCTTCGACTTGGCGAGGCTGAAGAACGGCCGCTCCATCATCTCGCGCTGATCGCGCAAGGGCAGGTCGGCGATATAGGGCAGGAACAGGTCGAACTGCTCGCCCACCGTGATCTTGCGGGCGCGGCTCACCAGCGATGTTTCCCCGGGGAAACATCAAGCCGAGCGTATTTCCCCGGGGAAATACCGGCAAGGGCAGGGCGGGCCAGGGCAAGCCGGTGCTCCATCATGGCTGCAGGCCCCGGCCTTCCGCGTCGAGAGTCACGAGAATGTTGCGCACGCCGTTCAGCACGTCCTCGATGTCGGCGCCGGAGCCTGCGTGCAGCCGCAAGGTCACGCCCTGGCGGTTGCTGGACTGGAGCGAAACCAGGGGGCGGCCGGTGCGCTGCAGATTCATCACCAGCGGCTGCGGCTTGGCCGAGTTGGCTTCCGGCGCAGCCATCAGCGCTTTCAGCACGTCGGGGGCGGGCAGGGCAGGGCGGCGCTCGTCCCGGCGACTGGTCTGCTCGCGACTGAGACGTGCGGCCTCCTTGCGGATCGCGACCGCCTTGTCCTTGTCGTCCAGTGCCTGGGCAAGCGCGTAGCCTGGCTTGAGCTGAACCTCGGCAGGCGAGGCGAAGGCGGCGATCACGGCCTCGGGTAGGGCGGCGACCTTGAGCATCTTCGACAGCCAGCCCTTGGACAGCTTCAGCCGCTCGGCCATGCGGGTGAGGTGATTGCCATAATGCGCCTTCAGCGCCTCGGCATAGTTGCGGGCCCGCTCCAGGTCGGAGACATCGGATCGCGCGCGGTTCTCGATATCGGCGAGACGAAAGGCCGCTTCGTCATCGATCTGGGCGACTTGCGCCACGAACTGCATGTCGGGATAGGAGTGCGCGCGCAGCCAGCTGATCGCCCAGTGTCGGCGGGTGCCCGCGATCACCTCGTAATCGTGGACGGGATCGCCCTCGACGCGGCGCACGACGGCAGGAACTTTCTGGCCACCCTCGGCGATCAGCGAGTCGATCAGTTCGCGGCAGGTTTCTTCCGACAAGTGGGCGTAGCTGCGCGCGTTGCCGGGCCAGACGCGCACCCGCGCAGGATCGAGCAGCAGCTGCGTGACCTGGCGCACCTCGCCGCTCGCGACGCGGGCGAGCGCACTCTCACGCCCGAGCAGGGTGGTGCCGCGTGCGCGATCGCCGCGGTCTGCCTGCATCGTGGCGGGCGCATCGGCAGCGGTAGATACGGCGTCGCTATCCTCCGAGAGAAGGGCGGCGAGATAATCGGACTGCTTGCGGGCCATGGCTTACCTCGGCACTACGTTGATCGGAACATATGTGGAACAAATACCATGTAGGAAAGGGGAAATCGTACGGACGCCGCAAGGCCCCGCTCCAGGCGCAGCGCGGGCCATCGCGCAGGCCATTGCGAGGCTTGCGAGCGGCAGTTCAGCCATTGACCAGCAGCTCCTCGTCCACCTTCTGGCTCCGCCCCCATCCTGAGCGCACCAGCTGTTCGACCTGCCCCAACGCCTGGTCGAGGTTGGCGCGGCAGCGCTTGTGCGTGCGCGGCGTGCCGATCGGCCGCTCCAGCTCATAGATCGTCATCATCCGCAGCGCCGCGTGGCTGATCTCCGCGCTCTCCAGGATCGGCACCGGCAGGAGTGCGGGGCCGAAAGTCTGTTCCATGATCGTGCGCACCATCTCGTGACTGGGATCGTTGCCGTCGAACTTGGAGCACAGCAGGCGCACGAAGGCGTAGTCGACTTCGATGCCGGCGGTGGTCAGCTGCGCCAGCACTTGGTCCATCATCGAGAGGAACTGCACGGTCGAGCAGAAATCGGGCGTAGTGGCCGCCATCGGCACAAGCAGGGCGTTCGCGGCCTGCATCACCGCCAGGCTGATCGTGCCCAGCGCCGGCGGTGGATCGAGGATGACGATGTCGTAATCGCGCGCGAGGTCCGCCAGGCCCTGCTTCAGCTTGCGGAACCGCGCGGCGAGCACTGACTGCCCATCCGATCCGGCCGCGGCCAGCTCGTACTCGACATCGAACAGCTCCAGGTTCGACGGGATCAGGTCGACGTTGGGCCAGGGCGTGCGCTTTACCGCATAGAGCAGGTCGGCCTGAGTCGGGTCGATCGAGAGGTAGGGATAGAGCGTTTCCTCGCGGCTGATGTTGAAGTGCGGATTGAAGCCGAACAACGTCGTCGTGGTGGCCTGGCTGTCGCAGTCGACCACCAGCACGCGATAGCCCTGCACGCCGAAGTAGTGGGCCAGGTGCGTCGTCACCGTAGACTTGCCGACACCGCCCTTGAAGTTCTGCACCGCGATGATGGCAGGCATGTCGAGCGGGGCGCGGGCAGGGGAGGCGCCCAGCACCTGGCGCATGTGGAGCAGCTCCTCTACCGAATAGCCGAGGCGACGGCCGTTCTCGCCGGCGGGGGGAGCGGGCAGTCGTCCGTCGTCCTCGGCCATGCGGATGCGGTTGGTGGAGCAGCCCAGCAGCTGCGCGGCCTCGGCGATGCCGAACCGCACGTTGAGGCCTTTGCGGCTCTCGGGCAGAAAGGCCTTGCGGCGCAGGCGCTCGATCATCTTTTCGCCCGCTTCGCTCATTTCGGCGAGGCGTTGGACTTCTGAATGCATCTCGTGCGCGCTCGGCTCGGTTGAACTATTTTCGCATGATACGCTCCAGAAGTTGTTCAGTCCACAAGAAGCTTGGCAATTTGCGGTTTTCCCGAACGGGAAGGTGCGCAAGCCCGATCGGACATAACGCTAGATCTTGCCCGCTCGGGAAAGTTGCCGTGGTATTCACCGCGAAGATGGTTTAATGATCCCGCTTGGGAAAGGACGCCTGCATGGATGCCTCGATCATCGGCCGCATCATCCGCGACGAGCGCAAGTCGCAAGGCTTGCGCCAGGACGAGCTGGCGGCGGCGAGCGGCGTGGGCCTGCGGTTCATCGTCGAGCTGGAGGGGGGAAAGGCAACCGCCCAGTTGGGCAAGGTTCTCGACGTGCTGACTGCGCTTGGCTGCTCGCTCCACATCGCCCGGCCGGGGCGGGGCCGGGATCGCTCGGCATCATGACTTTGCCGGTCCAGGATCGCCTGAACGTGTGGTGGGGGCTGTGCCTGGCCGGCGAGCTGACCATCGATCGCGGCGGCGCCATGCACTTCGCCTACGCCTCCGACTGGCTGAGCGACCCGGCTGCACCGCCACTCTCACAGGCCATGCCGCGCGGGGCCGAACCCTTCGCCGATGCCTTGTGCAAGGCGGTGTTCGGAGGACTTCTGCCTGAAGAGGGCCAGCGCACGGCGATCGCCCGCGTGCTCGGCGTCTCGCCCGACAATCCCTTCCGCCTGCTTCAGGCCCTGGGAGGAGACGTGGCCGGCGCGCTGGCGTTTCTACCGCCTGGCGAGACGCCGCCGGAGCCAGACCTGACGCAACCGCCCGAGCCGCTTGGAGACCAGGCGCTCGCCACTTTGCTCGACCGCTTGCCGCTGGTGCCGATGCTGGCGGGCGAAGGCGGCGCGCGCCTGAGCCTCGCCGGTGCGCAAGGCAAGCTGCCGGTGCTGCTGGCGCCCGGCACCGATGCGATCGCCGTGCCGCGCCCGGGCGAGCCCTCCACGCACCTCATAAAGCCCGAGCCGGATCGCTTCGGTGGCCTTGCCGCGAACGAGGCGTTCTGTCTGGCGCTCGCCCGCGCGGCCGGCCTGGACGCCGCACGGGCTCAATGGCGGCAAGTGGCGGGCAAGCCCTACCTGCTGGTCGCCCGCTACGATCGGGCGCAGACTGGGGAGGGCGGCACCACTCGGCTGCACCAGGAAGACTTCGCGCAGGCTCTGGGTGTTCCCTCGAACCGCAAGTACGCGGCCGAAGGCGGGCCGGGGTTCCGCGACAGCTTCGGCCTGCTGCGCCGCGCCGCAACCCGGCCGGCGCGCGAAGTGCTCAAGCTGTGCGACGCGGCGCTGTTCAACCTCGTGATCGGCAATGCCGACGCCCATGCCAAGAACTTCAGCCTGCTGCGGACCGACGCAGGTGAAGTCGTGCTCGCGCCGCTCTATGACCTGGTCGCGACCCGCGCCTGGCCCGAACTGTCTGCGCGCCTGGCGATGCGCTTCGGGGGCGCGGCCAACCTGGAGGAAATCGACGCGGACAGCTTCGCGCGCTTTGCCACGGACGCCGGTCTAACAGCGCCCTACGTGCGCCGTCGCGCCGGGACCATCGCGCGCACTGTGGAGGGCGCAATCGCACGAGGCATCCTCGTCGACGGACTCACCGATCCGTCGCTAACTGCGCACCTAGCCGAGGCGACCCGGCAGCGCGCGCGCCGTCTGGCTCTGAAGTCGCAAGTGTCAGGCTAAGCCGGCTTAGCCCCTGAAATCTCATCTTAACCGCCGCCAGGTACTTGCCAGCGCGATCGATCTGCGACAGCTTCGGTCGCGGTGGGGGCACATCATGGACGCAGGTAGGCAGCCGGGAAGGCCGCGCATGGGCAAATTGCGCCGGGCGCTGACGCTGGTGCATCTCTTGTCGGAATCATCCGAAGGCCTCACTCTGGACGAGATCGCGTGCGAGCTTGGCGTGAACCGCCGGACCGCCGAGCGCCTGCGCGATGCGCTGCGCGAGGAGTTCGACGTCGAGGAGCGCCTCGACGATCGCACCAAGCGCTTCTTCATCCGCGACAGCCTGCGCCGCATCTATACGAGACCCAGCGCTGAGGAGGTCGCCGCACTGCAGACCGAAGCAGCGGGTCGACGTGCCGAGGGGGCTGCCCATGCCGTCCACCTCGAAAGCCTGCTCGCCAAGGTGAAGTCGGCGCTCGATCACCGCGAACGCGCGCGCCTCGCGCCCGATCTCGACGCGCTCGTGCGCCTGCAGCGCAGCCGCGTGGTCGCCGGGCCGCTGCTCGACGCAACCGCCGAAGCGCTCGGCGCCGTTCAGGGCGCGATCCTTTCGGGCCATTGCCTGGAGTTCGACTATGTCGCCGAGAGCGGCGAGCAGCCGAAGTGGCGCCGTGTCATCCCCTACGGCCTGATCCACGGCGCAACCACCTACCTGGTCGGCAAGGTTCCCCTGCGTCTCGGCCGGCCCGAACAGGAGCCCGCCTTCTTCCGCGTCGACCGGATGACCGACACCCGCGTCTCCAACCTCGTCGGCTGCGCGCCCGACGATTGGGACCTCGACACCTGGCTGGCGGGCAGCTTCGGCATCTGGCGCGAGGAGGACCACGAGATCGTACTGCGCGTGCTGCCCAGCGCCGTCGCGCGCGCAAGGTCGTGGCGCTTCCATCCTGGCCAGGCCCTCGAGCGCGATGGCGACGAGCTCCTCGTGCGCTTCCGCTCAGGCGGCCTGCGCGAAATCGCCGAGCACCTGTTCACCTGGGGCGGCGACATCCGGATCGAGAGCCCCGAAGCGCTTCGGAAGGTCATGCGCGAGCGGGTGCTGCTGGCACTGGGATCGGTGTGATGGCGAACGACCGGATTTGTCACGGATGTCGGCGAAGCCGTGAGCTTGCTAGAGGCGCTTTCGCGCGGGCGGATGGGTTGGTGAGCGGCAATGAACGTCTTTGAACTCGATGCTGATCTGGTCGGCCGCTACGAGGCGTTCGCCCGGTCGTTCACTACGATCCGCGCAGGCGACATCAGCAGGCAGGTCGACGAGATCTATCGCAGCGGCAAGTTCTGGCCGGAGCCGCTGATCGGGGTCAATCCGCACTTTGCGTCGGGCCGATCCCTGGCCGATCTCGCCGTCGAGGGCGTGGTCGACCCGGACACGCCCAAGGCCTTCGCCTTCGGTCCCGAGCGCACACCGATCGACTTGCACCTGCATCAGGATCAGGCGCTGTCCAAGGCGCTGCAGAACCGCAACTACATCGTCACCACGGGGACCGGCTCGGGCAAGTCGCTGTGCTTCTTCGTGCCGATCATCGACCGGATCCTCAAGGCCAAGCGCGCTGGCGCCGCGCCGCGCACGCGCGCCATCGTGATCTATCCGATGAACGCGCTCGCCAATTCGCAGCGCGAGGAGCTGGAGAAATTCATCGACAGCTGCGGCATAGACGAAAATTTGAAGCCGACGTTCGCCCGCTACACCGGTCAGGAAAAGCATAGCGAGCGGCAGCGGATCGCGGAGACGAAGCCGGACATCATCCTGACCAACTTCATGATGCTCGAGCTGCTGATGACGCGGCAGGACGACCTCGATCGCCAAGTCGTCGCCAATATGGAAGGCCTCGAGTTCCTGGTCCTCGACGAATTGCACACCTATCGCGGCCGCCAGGGCGCCGATGTCGCCATGCTGGTGCGGCGGGTGCGAGAGCGGCTTGGTGCGCAGAAGATGCTTTGCATTGGCACATCGGCGACGATGGCGTCCGGTGACGAAGATGCCCGTGTCGCCTTGCGCCGCCATCGCGAAGCCTTGCTGGCCACCGGCCTCGCCTGGGTCGCTCGTACCCGCCTGTTTCAGCGCTGGATCAACATCGTCGGCGTCATCGGCGGAGGTGTGCTGACCTTGTGGGGTGGCGGCATGGAGGGATCGATGGTCCCACAAGGAGACGGGCTGCTGACGGCCAAGGGCGTGCTGATCCTGGGCGGGGGACTCATGATCGCACTGGCGAGTGTCCTGTTGCTTCATCTGCAGGATGAAGCCCCCGCCTTGCTCGAGCGCGCCTCGGCCCTGGAGTGTGAGGCACAGGGCTTTCTTGACGAGCGCGATGCCATGCAAGCCGAACTTCACGCGCGTCACACGCAGGACGAGCGCCGACTTGCCTTGATCGACGCCAATCGCTTCATGCGCGAGGCGCTCGAGCAGGCCCTCCTGACGCCAGAGCTGGAGGATCCGGCTGTCGTGGTGGAAGCGATGCTGGATGCGGCGTTGCATTTCCTGACACGCTCGATCGGGTTCGACTCATCCGAAAGCTGGGCCATCTCGGTCTTCCAGGTGCGGGATGATCGTCTCGTGCGCCTGGCCGCCCGCCGCGCCGACCGGCTCGGCGAAAAGGCGGATGGTCGCTGCTGGGGACGCAACGAGGGCTTTGTCGGCGCCGCCTGGGCGGGCAAGCGCGATGTGATCATCGCCGATGGAACCGCGCAGGATATCGTAGCGGATTACCCAGTGCCTGCCGAT
>CAJYHD010000721.1 GCA_913773715.1 uncultured Sphingobium sp. | reverse complement strand
AACTCATCGGTGGCCGAGCGTTCGGTCGTCTCGTCCCAGTCGCGGGTAAGCCGTCCGCGGGCGAGCGGGCTCCACGGGATCACGCCGATGCCCTCCGCTGCGCACAGCGGCAGCATCTCGCGCTCCTCTTCCCGGTAGAGCAGGTTGACGTAGTTCTGCATCGTCGAGAAGCGCGTCCAGCCATTCGCCTCGGCGACATGCAGCATCGTCGCGAATTGCCAGGCCGCCATCGACGAGGCGCCGATGTACCGCGCCTTGCCCGCCTTCACGACATCGTGCAGCGCTTCCAGCGTCTCCTCGATCGGCACCTCATGGTCGAAGCGGTGGATCTGGTAGAGGTCGACATAGTCGGTGCCGAGCCGCGTCAGGCTGGCATCGATCTCGGTCATGATCGCCTTGCGGCTCAGCCCCGCGCCGTTCGGGCCGGGGCGCATCCGGCCATGGACCTTGGTCGCGATCACGACCTCTTCGCGCCGGGTGAAATCCTTCAGCGCGCGGCCGACAATCTCCTCCGACGTGCCGTCCGAATAGACGTTGGCGGTGTCGAAGAAGTTGATCCCCGCTTCCACCGCCTGCCGCAGCAGTGGCCGGCTTGTCTCCTCGTCCAGCGTCCAGGCGTGGTTGCCGCGGTCGGGTACGCCATAGGTCATGCAGCCGAGGCAGAGGCGCGATACGTCGAGGCCGGTGGTGCCGAGCTTGATATAGTCCATGATGATGTTCGCCTGTCCGGTTTGGCGGCTCAACGATCGGAGTGTCCCCGCCGTCGCATATCGCGAAAAGATCGTGACGGGCCCGGCGGGTCCCTCCCTCGCGTCACTTCGTCAGGCGGGACGTGGCGACGGCCTTCATGAACAGGTTACTCAGCGCGGCGGCGATATCGTCGTCGGTCGTTACCTTGTAATAGAGCCCCGGCGACGCGCAATTCTGCAGCGCCGGTTCCACCTTGGGGAGGTTGGGCAGGACGTTAGCCCGCGACCATTGGTCGGACAGCGATTCGCGCAGATATTCGGTGTAGAGGACCGCGATCTTGACGTTGCGGTTCTTGATCGTGGCGCACAGGTTTTCGTCGATCGCGGCTTCCGGCTGGCCATTGGGGCGATATTCGTCCCGCATGCCATCCGTTATGACGAACAGCATCGCCTGCGGCGTGTCGCCCGACTGTTTCGTGCCGTTGCCGGGATTGGGGATGATGTTGTTCATCCGCGTGAACGCATCGCTCGTCGCGCTGTCGGAATCGTTATTGAAGAAGGACTGCGTGGGATAGTTGTTGCTGTAATAAAGCGAGGTGTTCGCCTTGTTGGCCGCTGTCGCCACGTCGCTCAACGTCGCGGTGATCGTCTGGAGCGACGTGAAGGAATTGTTCGTGCGCGAATCCAGGGCGGCGAAGGTATACAGGCTTGCGCGATAGGCGGCGTTGTTCTGTTGCGATGTCGCCGTCGCGGTCTGCATCATGTTCTGGACCGCGCGCTTCGCCTCGTCGGACCGCAGCGGAATGCCGTAGGACACGGCGACCTGGTAATAATCCGACCAGTTCCCGTTTGCGTCGAGCGCCTTGGCGTCATTGGTCGAATGGCAGGCAAAGGCGCAGCCGCCAGTCTTGCTCGTCAGCAGGGTCAGACCGGCAGAGGTCGCTGGCAGCGCCATCGAACTCGATGTGTCGAGCAGGATGTAGAAGTCGATATCCGGCGCCGTCTTGGCCATCGAGCCGGCGGTCCCCTTTACCGGCAGGGTGCGGATACCCATGATGCTGGCGAAGGAATTCTGCGATGTCCCTGCAAAGGTGACGGTCGCCGTCCGCTGGTTCGATGCACCGATGACGTCCTGGACCGAGATGCTGAATTGGTTGGGATCGTCGATGTTGAACGACAGGCCGGGGATCATCCCGGCGGTCGTTCGAAACACTTCCTTTGCCCGCGCCGCGGCCACGGTGGTCGACTGCGACATCATCTGCTGGCTGGTCGCGCTGAGCACGGCGGCGTCGGCCGCCGCGTTCAGCCGGTTCTGGATACGCATGGCGCCGGCATAATCGATGCCCATGCCGGTCGCCATCAGCAGCGGCGCCAGCGCAAAGGCGAAGATCATCATCGCATTGCCCCGATGATCGTCGACCAGCTGGCGAAGCCGGGGCAGGTCCCTTGAATGGCGTCGATACGGCAGCATCAGGCCCTCAGGGTTGCAACGTGATCTTGGCGGAGCGACGCGGCAGCATGAACTGCGTCTGGGTGAAGGTCATCGGCCCGGTGATCCAGGCGATGACCGGCGTGTAGGTGTAGGACACCTCGGCATAGACATAGGCGCTGTTGGGCACCTTAAGTCCGGCGGGCGGATTGACGATCTGATTGGCGGGGCGGGCGGCGATCCGCAGGCCACGGCTCCACGCGATTTTCGCCACGTTCGATCCGTTAATCTCGATTTCCGAGACGCGGACGGTGGACGGTGCGATGGCGTAGGGCGCCATGATCTTCGTGCTGGCGGTCAGCAGGCTGTCGACCTGCGACGTCGTCAGCGTGGCATATTGCGATGTCAGGTCTGCGATCGCCCGTGCGGTGGACGTGACGCGGCGCTTGCACGACGATCCGTCGATCAGTTGGAACGTGCCCAGATAGATCGACAGCAGGATCGGCAGCAGGATCGCGAATTCTACCAGCGCCGTTCCGCGCCGGTCTTCGACCGCGATCCGCTTCAGTCCGGCGAGCAGCGGCCGGCTCATGAATACGGCTCCGACTTGAACACCATCGTACCCATCAGCAGCCTTTGGCCCGGACCCATGTTGCTGATATCGAACCCCAGCGGCCCCGTACTGACCGGCCAGATATACAGGACGCGCAGGATCACGATGTCGCCGGCGGTGCCCGGCGTGAAGGACCATGTGTTGATGATATTGCCGTTGCTGTCGTAGACGAGGACCGGCAGGCTGGTGTCGACCGAGTTGAAATCGTCCGCCCGCTGCATGTCGATGATGACGCGCGAACAGTCCATGAACGACGGCAGCGCGGCGCACGTCTTCTGCTTGAAAGCGGCCTGCGTCATGCCGCCCATCTGGACCTGCCCGGTCAGGACCTGGCGAGACATGGTTTCGGCAGCGGTCTGGACGCATTGCTGGGCGAAGGCGGTGATGCCCATCACCGCACACGCGACCAGCAGCGCCATGAATATCGGGGCAAGAAGCGCAAATTCGAGAAGGACCGCCGCGCGCTCTTCCCCGATCACGCGCGCCATCCGGCGGGACCAGTACAGCCTCAGGAATTTTCCGCCTACGGACATGGTCCGGCCGTATCGCCCGCCGGTAAAAAACTGATAAAGCCGATTGGGGAAAGGTCGCGCGTTATAGCCGATGTTCGGCCGCTTGCCCGGGCGAATGCGTTAAGCCGCTGCACTATTGGCAGAAAATGGCGGAGAGGGAGTCCGTAGAACTATATGGACCGTCGCCGTTCGCCAACGATCGTCAAAGTTTATAAAATCCGGAGAAAGCGGGCATTCTTGCCCCTTCCGAAGTCGCTCTATGGCCTTAGTCGTTCGGGCGTGCTCGTTGACGACCGTTTTTGAAATGGGCACAAAAGTGGGCACGGCGTAGGGCCCATTTGCCCCGTCACGACGTAGGGTTGTGGAATGTCGCGAGCGCTCAACAAGCTGAATGTTCGGCAAGTGGCGGCTTTGAAGGAGCCGGGGCGGCACTCTGACGGGGGCGGATTGTATCTGAGGATCACGCAGGCCGGCAGCCGATCCTGGCAGTTCATGCATAGGCGCCGTGAATGTCGGCAAGTGGGTCCTGCCGGCCATGGGCCCGAGCACCCGTCGATGATCACGAGCAGATTTCCGGTTATCGCAGTCGAGCTAATAGGTGCCATTCGGTCAGCTAGGTCTCTGTAATGCCGTCGCGATGCTGGACAGGTCGGTTGCCGCGTCGATCGGAACGCCAGCGACTTTCCGTTCCGAGTATCGGTCGACGAGCTGGGCGGCATGAGGGCGCATCAGGACCGTGAAGCGGACCAGCTCCTCCATGACGTCGACGATGCGGTCATAGTAATTGGACGGC
>CAJYHD010000720.1 GCA_913773715.1 uncultured Sphingobium sp. | reverse complement strand
CCGGCACGCGCGGTCTGAATCTCCCCCTCGATCAGCGCTTCCAGCCGGTTGCGCAGGTCGCGCGGGGAGATGGCGAGCTGTTGCAGCGCCTGTGGTTCGACATAGCCAGTGATGTAATTGAAGAGCGCAGCCGCATCGCGTCCGAAGGCAGGCTCTGCGGTGAAGAAGCTGAGGTCGGTGTAGATGCGCGCGGTGACCGGATGATAATTGCCGGTGCCGAAATGGCAGTAGGTGCGAAACTGCTCCCCCTCCCGGCGGACGACCATTGACACCTTGGCGTGCGTCTTCCAATCGATGAAACCATAAACGACCTGCACGCCAGCCCGCTCTAGCGCGTCGGCCCAAAGGAGATTCTGCTCTTCATCGAACCGAGCTTTCAACTCGACAACCGCCGTCACCGACTTGCCCGCTTCGGCGGCGTCGATGAGCGCGCGGATGATCGCCGACTGCTTGCCCGCGCGGTAGAGCGTCTGCTTGATCGCTACTACGTCCGGGTCGGTCGCCGCTTGCTTCAGGAAAGAGACGACGACATCGAACCCCTCATAGGGGTGGTGGACGATGATGTCCTTGGCCCGGATCGCCGCGAAACAGTCGCCGCCATATTCGCGGATGCGCTCGGGAAAGCGGGGGACATAGGGTTCGAACTTGAGGTCGGGCCGGTCCGCATCGACGATGCCGGACAAGTCGCCGATGCCGACGAAGCCCTCGACTTCAGCAACAATCGCCTCATGTCCTTGCAGCATGTCCTGCAACATTTCCTCGACCGGTTCGGGTATGCGCTCCTCGATCTCCATGCGGATCACGCGGCCCCGGCGGCGGCGCTTGATGGCGCTGCGGAAATAGCGGACGAGATCTTCGGCCTCTTCCTCGATCTCGATGTCGCTGTCGCGGATGATGCGGAACACGCCGCTGTTGCGGACGCGATAGCCGGGGAAGAGGTCGGCAGAAAAACGGCGGATCACCGCCTCCAGCGCCATGTAGCGCGCCGGATCGCCCGGCACGCGTACAAAGCGGGCAAGCGAGGCGGGGATCATCACCAGTTCGCGGATCGGCTCCTTGTCCGACAGCCGTTCGAGGTCGAAGACGATCGACAGCCCCTGATTGGGAATAAAGGGGAAGGGATGCGCCGGGTCGAGCGCTTGCGGAGTGAGGATCGGGAAAATCTGGCTCAGGAAATGTTCGCGCAGCCAAGCTTCGTCCAGCGGATCGAGCGGGCTGGACGGGCCGATCACCTCAATGCCGACTTCCGCCAGTTCGCCGTGAAGCGCGGCCCAGACCTTCTGCTGCGCGACCATCAGGCGGGCGGTCTCATCTGTGATGGCAGCCAGTTGCTGCGCGGCGGTGAGGCCATCGACCGAGCGCATATCCAGATTTTGAAGCTGCGCGCCTTTGAGGCCCGCGACACGCACGGAAAAGAATTCGTCGAGGTTCGCGCCGGATATGGAAAGGAAGCGCAGTCGTTCGAGCAGCGGGTGCGCGCGGTTCATCGCCTCTTCCAGCACCCGCTGGTTGAATGCCAGCCAGGACAGTTCCCGGTTGAAATAGCGGTCGCTGGGCAGCGTCACGCTGACATTGGGATCGGCTTCGGCCACGAATTACTCGCGCTGGTGAGGGGAAGGATCGGGCGGGACTATAGGCGGATAGGCGGCGGATTGCAGCGCCTCTTTCGCCATTGGAATGGAAATCTTACGGCCCGATGACAGCGCCGCTTCGTCCAGCAGGCGGGTCGCCTGCGCAATGGCGGCATAGCTGCGCTCGATCCGGCGCAGCAGCCAGTCTGGCAGGTCGGGGGAATAGCTCGCGCCCGCTTTGTCGAAGGCGCGCATGATCAGCGCTCGCGCCAGCGCCTCGTCAGGCTCTGCAATGGCGACATGGGGCGCGGCGGCAAGGCGGGATCTGAGGTCGGGCAGCGCGACATCCCATGTCATCGGCGCGTCATGCGCGACCATCAACAATGGGCGGCGTTCGGTTTGCGCAGCGTTCCAGGCGTGAAACAGCGCGTGTTCATCGCTGCCCTGCGCATCGTCAATGACGCTTCCGCCGCTCGATCGCGCGAAATGGCGGGCGAGCGTCGAACGCCCCGAACGAGCCGGGCCGATGAGGACGCTGACCGAAATTGGCCAATCGCGCCAGCCTTCCAGATGATCGACGGCGATGCGATTGGCGTCGCTGACGAGGAAGTCATCTTCGCCTGCGGAGCTGCGATCGAAAGGCAGGCTGATCTGGCTCATCGTATGGCCATTCACTGGGCAGGCGACGGGTTTCCAGCCGAAGCGCCCGATCGCCGCGTGATGCGGAGCGTCGTGCCGGACGCTGCGACGCTGTAGCCTCGCGCCTGAAGCCCTGCGCGCAAGCTATCAACCGTACCGTCGAACGTCACCTGCATCACCGATGTGCCGCCCAGCGCGAGACTGCGCGTCGCGGCCGATCGCACGCCGGGGATGCCACGCACGGCCGTTTCACCTGACGTCACCGAACCGACATCGGGCGTATCGAACTGGATCGAGAAGGTTGTGGTTGTGGCAGTCGGCGGCGTGAGCGGTAGATCGAAGCCCTCGATCGGCGCATCGGCCGCATTCTCGATCGCGAGCGCGTCGGGATCGACCGGCTCCTCGATGATCAGCGACGGGTCGGGCCGTAGGCGACCATCGTTTAGCGCCTGGGTGTAGAGCGCGTCGATGCGCTTCGTCCCCTCGTCCAGCATCTGCGGGATGCCGCTGTCGTTTGATGCCCGCAGCGAGAAGCTGCCGATCAGGCTGTCGTCGGGACCATAGCGCGCCGTGAAGGTCGCTGTGACGGGACCGCCGGGATATTCGCGAGAAAGGCGCGCGATCGGCACCACGACGTCGGCGGCGCCATATTGGTCGAGCAGCACCCGCCACCACAGACGGCCGCGACGCCCGGTCTGGCCTGCGTTCAGAAGAATCGGGTCAGCGATCGAGCCTGCGACACGAACATAGTCGATCGCACTCTCCCCGGTGCGGAATCGCGCCCACGCCTTCTGCCATTCGTTGGTGCGTTCGTAGGACACGGCGGACCCCGCATCCCACAGCACCGGGATCACGAGCAAGGGCGGCGAGCGGCGGACATTGCCCGATACGCCGAGCAACTGCCCGGTGCGCGCGCGATCGAACAGGATGCCGAGCGTCGCGACATAGCGGGTGGGCCCGGCCTGTTCATAATCGATCTCGATGCCGGATATCATCGCCTCAAGCTGCGAATCGGAGAGCGACGGTGCTCCGCCCCCGCCATGGGTGCGCGCCCAAAGCATCTGCCACGCCTTGCGCTGCGCCATGCGCCAGCCTGCGTAGCGCACACTGTCGGCATCCTTGCCCTGCACATCGACCTTGACGTCGCGCACCTCGAAATCGCCACCGCTGGCGATCGGCGGCACGCCCCGCTCGCCTTCCATCTGCGCGAACAGCGCGGCGGCAGCGAGGCCGAGCGCGACGGCGATCAGGATCTGGGCGGGCCGGGACAGCGACCGCAGGATCGCGCGAGGACGCAGGGAAAGGGACTGGCTCAGGCTCACGCGCGCCCTTTTGGCGAACATTGCCGCATCTGCCAAGCCGCAACCCGGCCTCCCTTTCACTTTGGGCGATCATGCTCTAGGGCGCGGAGCCATGAGCGAGAACGAATCCTACAGCTACGCCAAGGCTGGCGTGGACATCGCCGCGGGCAATGCCCTTGTCCGTGCCATCGCCCCGCTGGCAAAGGCGACGCGTCGCCCCGGCGCGGACGCGGACCTTGGCGGTTTCGGCGGCTTCTTCGACCTGAAGGCGGCGGGTTACGACGACCCGTTGCTGGTCGCCGCCAATGACGGCGTCGGTACGAAACTGAAGCTGGCGATCGACCATGACCGCCATGACGGCGTCGGCATCGACCTCGTCGCCATGTGCGTCAACGACCTGATCGTGCAGGGCGCCGAGCCGCTCTTCTTTCTCGATTACTACGCCACGGGCCGGCTGGAAGGCGGCGTCGCCGAGCGCGTGATCGCGGGCATCGCGCAAGGATGCAAGCTGGCGGGCTGCGCGCTGATCGGCGGAGAAACCGCTGAAATGCCGGGCATGTATTCCGATGGCGACTATGACCTCGCTGGCTTCTGCGTCGGAGCGGTCGAGCGGTCGAAGGCGCTTACGGGCACGAAAGTGAAGGCAGGCGACGTGGTGCTCGGCCTCGCATCGTCCGGCGTCCATTCGAACGGCTATTCGCTGGTCCGCCGCCTTGCCGCCGACAAGGGATGGAAGCTCGATCGTCCCGCGATCTTCGACAACGAAGTGCTGCTGATCGACGCGCTGATGGCGCCGACGCGCATCTATGTGAAGAGCCTGCTGCCGCTGGCGCGCGCAGGCATGATCAATGCGCTGGCCCATATCACTGGCGGCGGCCTACTGGAAAATATCCCGCGCGTCCTGCCCGACGGCTGCCACGCGGTCGTCGATGCCGATGCGTGGGCGCAGCCGCGCCTGATGGCGTTTCTGCAAGCGCAGGGGCATATCGAGCCGGAAGAGATGGCTCGGACCTTCAACTGCGGCGTCGGCATGGTGCTGGCCGTGGACGAGGCGCATGTCGCAGGTGTTACCAAGTCGCTCG
>CAJYHD010000719.1 GCA_913773715.1 uncultured Sphingobium sp. | reverse complement strand
CATCGGCTGGCTTGCCAGCCTGATCATGCGCACGGACGCTCAGCAGGGCATCCTGCTCAACATCGTCGTCGGCATCGTGGGCGCCTTCATCGGCGGCCTGATCTTCAGCGGCGGTTCGATCAACAATGCGGGTCTGACCCTCACCAGCTTCCTTGTGTCGCTGGTCGGTGCCGTGATCCTGCTGGCGATCGTCAACCTCGTCCGTCGCGGTTCGGTGCGCTAACGCGCACTTCAACTGACGCTTCATTCAAAGGCCGTGCCCCCGACAAGGGGCGCGGCCTTTTTACGTGCCTTATCAACAGGAAAGAAAGGTTCCGAAAGGCTGAGCGAGCGTTACCATCATCCGTCGCACATGTGCCACGCATTATCGTTTTGCCTCCCGCTGTAGGTCCGTGATATTGGGACTTGAGGCAGGTGCTATATTGATATAACACAGCACGTAGAGGCGAAGTGCCGGAGAGATGGAATCAGCATGAATTACGAGACCCAGCTGATGAGCGATGACATCATCGCCATGGATGCGGCCGACCGGCGCGCGAAGCGCAAGCGCCTGATCATGGTCGGAGGCGGGCTGGCCGTGGTGCTGGTCGCGGCAGCTGCCTGGATTTTGATGCGGGGCGAGAAGGCGACGACTGCGCCCGCCGCTGCGCCCGCACCTGTCGTCACCGTCGTGACCCCCGGTCAGTCGATGGTGTCGCGTACGGTTTCCGCTACCGGATCGCTTGCTGCGCGGATCGACATGCCGGTCGGTGTCGTGGGTGAAGGCGGCATGGTCGCGCGCGTCTTGGTGCAACCGGGCGACCGGGTGCGCGCAGGCCAGGTGCTGGCCGTGGTTGAACGGTCGGTGCAGGCCGAGCAGGTGCGCTCGCTCGCCGCGCAGCTCAACGTCGCGCGCGCCAATGCCAAGCTGGCGCAGGCGCAGCTCGATCGCGCCAAGCAGCTGGTCGGGCGCGGCTTCATCAGTCCCGCCGACATCGATCAGCGCACCGCGACGCGCGATGCGGAGCAGGCCCGCGTGGATGTCGCGGCGGCGCAGCTTGCCGAACAGCGCGCCCGCACAGGCCGTCTCGACATTCGCGCCCCTGCCGCTGGCCTTATCCTGACCCGTACGGTCGAGCCGGGGCAGATCGTGCAGGCGGGCAGCGGCGTGCTGTTCCGCATGGCGAAGGACGGCGAGATGGAGATGCAGGCGCAGGTTTCGGAAGCCGATCTCGCCAGCTTGCGCCCCGGCAACAGCGCGCAGGTGACGCCGGTTGGGGGAACGCAGACCTTCTCCGGCCGCGTGTGGCAGGTTTCGCCCGTCATCGATCCGCAGTCGCGCCAGGGCATCGCGCGCATCGCGCTGTCGTTCAATCCTGCATTGCGGCCCGGCGGCTTTGCATCGGCGCGCATCACCAGCGGATCTGGCAGCGCACCGCTGCTGCCGGAATCGGCGGTGCAGAGCGATCCGAAGGGCAGCTATGTCTATATCATCGACGCCAAGAACCAGGTTGAACGGCGTGACGTGACGGTCGGTCAGGTGTCCGATGCAGGCGTTGCGGTGACGAGCGGGATCACCGGCGGCGAGAAGATCGTCACGTCGGCCGGCGCGTTCCTGACGCCCGGGCAGAAGGTGAAGCCGGAACTGCTCAAGACCCGCTGATTGCAGGTTTAAGGGCAGGCGGAGAATATTGGATGCGGGTGCGGGATTGCGCCCGATGAGGGAAGCCCGTGATGAATTTTCGCAATATCTCCGCATGGGCAATCCGCAATCCGGTGACCCCCCTAGTGCTGTTCGCCGCGCTGGTGCTGGCGGGCATCGTCAGCTTCATGCGGATGGACATCAACCAGAACCCGGACGTCAGCTTCCCTCTGGTCAATGTCACCGTCAACCAGCCCGGCGCCGCGCCGACCGAACTCGAAACGCAGGTCACCCAACGCGTCGAGGCGGCGGTGCGCGGCATCAGCGGCGTGGACGAGATCACCTCCTTCGCGTCCGAAGGTCAGTCCTACACCAACGTCCAGTTCAAGATCGGCACGCCGGTCGATCGTGCGGTCGCCGACGTCAAGAACGCGGTCGATCAGATTCGCAGCAACCTGCCGCAGGGTATTCTCGAACCGCAGATCCAGCGTGTCGATATCGATGGCGGTCCGATTGCCTATTTCAGCGCCGAAGCGACGGACATGACGCTGGAGGAACTGTCCTGGTACGTCGATAACACCGTCGCCAAGCGTCTTTTGTCGATCAGCGGCATGGCGGCGGTAAAGCGCGAGGGTGGCGTCAGCCGTGAAATCCGCGTGATCCTCGATCCCGCGCGGCTTCAGGCCTATGGCATTACCGCCGCGCAGGTGAACGCGCAGCTGGAACAGGTCAACGTCAACGCGGCGGGTGGGCGGACCGAGATTGCGGGCGCCGAACAGTCTATCCGCGTTCTGGGTAACGCCCGCAACGCGCGGGAACTGGGCGCGACGCAGATTGCGATTTCGGGTGGTCGCACCGTCAAGCTGGCCGACCTCGCCACCGTACGCGACATGTATGCCGAGCAGCGCAACGTATCGCTGATGAACGATCATCAGGTGACGAGCTTCAGCCTGGAAAAGGCCAAGGGATCGTCCGACGTCACTGTCTATGACGAAGCGATGAAGGTGCTGGACCAGCTGAAGAAGGAAAATCCCAAGGTCCAGTTCAAGCAACTCTACACCAGCGTCGATTATACGAAGGGCCAATATCACAGCGCCATGTCGGCGATGATCGAGGGCGCGGTTCTGGCGGTCGTCATCGTTTTCCTGTTCCTGCGCGACTGGCGCGCGACGATGATCTCTGCCTTGGCGATCCCGCTGTCGGCGATCCCGTCCTTCTGGTTCATGGAGATGATGGGTTTCACGCTGAACGGCATTTCCCTGTTGGCGCTCAGCCTCGTCGCTGGCGTGCTGGTCGATGACGCGATCGTGGAGATCGAGAATATCGTGCGCCACATGCGCATGGGCAAATCCGCCTATCAGGCGTCGATCGACGCGGCGGATGAAATCGGCCTCGCCGTGCTTGCGACCACGATGGCGATCGTCGCGGTGTTCCTGCCGGTGGCGCTGATGCCGGGTCTTGCCGGACAGTTCTTCATTCAGTTCGGCATGACCGTCGTTGTGTCGGTGTTGATGAGCCTTGCCGTCGCGCGCCTGATCACGCCGATGATCGCGGCCTATTTCCTGAAGGCACATGGTGAAGAAAGCCATGGCGAAGGCTGGCTGATGGACCGATATATGGGCGTGCTGCGCTGGTCGCTCGATCAGCGGCGCGCCGACGCGCGGCGGGCGCGCGGCGGCAAGCGCAATCGTTTCGTCGCGACCTTCCTCGATCACCGCATGTGGACGGTGGGCATCGGTCTGCTGGCGTTCATCGCGACGATCGCGGCCTTTGCGACATTGCCCATGACCTTCCAGCCGACGATCAACACCGACTTCAGCCAGGTGAAGATCGAGACGGTGCCGGGTAGCACGTTGGCGCAGACGACAGCGGTGACGCGCAAGGTTTCGGACATGCTGTCCGCGGACAAGGATGTCGTCGAAGCGGCCTTTGCCGACATCCAGCCGACCAGCGCCGACATCTATCTGACGCTGAAGAAGGACCGCCCGATCAGCTCAGTCGACTGGGAGCGCAAGGTCGCACCCAAGTTCCAGACGATCGCCGATGCGCGCGTCAACTTCCAATCGCAATCGGGCGGTGGCTTTGGACGCGACATCATTTTGATGTTCGGTTCCGACGATCCGGTGCTGCTGGAGAGCACTGCGTCCCGGTTGGTGAAGGAGATGCAGGCGATCCCCGAACTGCGCGCGCCACGCGTGCAGGGTGACATGCAGCGGCCCGAGATCATCATCAAGCCGCGCCTCGACCTTGCAGCCAGCATGGGCGTGACGACGATGGCATTGAGCCAGTCGATCCGCATCGCCACCATCGGCGACATCGACCAAAACAGTGCGAAATTCTCTTTGAACGATCGTCAGGTGCCCATCCGCGTGGCGCTGGCGGAGGAAAGCCGCAAGGATATCGCGACGATCGAGAATATGCCGGTGCCGACCGTTTCCGGCGGATCAGTGCCCTTGAAGGTCGTCGCAGACATCAGCTTCGGTGCGGGGCCAACGCAGATCCGCCGCTACAACCAGATTCGCCGCATCGTGGTGGGCGCGGACCTGGCGCCGGGCATCGTCACCAGCCAGGCGATGCAGAAGATCAATGCGTTGCCGCTGATGAAGGACATCCTCGCTGGCAAGGTGCAGGGCGTACAGAAGCTGAATGTCGGCGATTCGAAGTGGCAGATGGAAATGCTCCAGAACTTCGTCGTCGCTGTGCTGTCCGGCATCATGCTGGTGCTGGCGGTGCTGGTGCTACTCTACAAGCGGTTGATGCCGCCGTTCGTCAATCTGGGATCGCTGATGCTGGCCCCCTTGGGCGGCGCGCTGGCGCTGCATGTGGCGGGGCAGCCCTTGTCCATGCCGGTGTTCATCGGCCTGCTGATGCTGCTTGGCATCGTCGCCAAGAACTCCATCCTCGTCATCGACTTCGCGCTGGAGGAGATGGAGAAGGGTGTACCCAAATGGGAGGCGATCATCGACGCCGGGCACAAGCGTGCGCAGCCGATCGTGATGACGACGGTCGCGATGGTGGCTGGCATGGTGCCGACCGCGCTGTCACTGTCGGGCGACGCGGCCTGGCGGCAGCCGATGGGCATCACCGTGATCGGCGGCCTGGTTCTCTCGACGATGCTGACGCTGGTGATCGTGCCCGCTACGTTCAGCCTGGCGATCGGCCTTGAAAGCTGGATCGGTCCTAGGCTGGGCCGGGGGCTGCTGACCTACAAGCCCGAACATAAGCATCCGGTCCCGCCGCCGCATCCGGCGGAGTGAGGGCATAAAAAAGGCGGGCCGCGATGCCCGCCTTTTTCGTTTCAGGGTTGAACGATCAGGGCCGCGTCTGGCCGGTTCCGCGCACGATCCATTTATAGGTGGTCAGGCCCTCCAACGCGACGGGGCCGCGTGCATGGAGCCGCCCGGTCGAAATGCCGATCTCTGCTCCCAGCCCGAATTCGCCACCGTCTGCAAATTGGGTGGAGGCGTTCCACATGACGATGGCGCTGTCGACGCGGTTGAGGAAGCGCTCGGCGACCTGGACGTCTTCGGTGATGATCGCGTCGGTGTGGTGACTGGCATGCGCGGCGATATGGGCGATGGCGTCGTCCACCCCGTCCACCAGCCGGATCGACACGATCGCGTCGAGATATTCGGTGTCCCAGTCG
>CAJYHD010000718.1 GCA_913773715.1 uncultured Sphingobium sp. | reverse complement strand
TGTTCCGAGCTGAAAGATTTCCGCGAACAATCACAGGACCAGTGGTCAGCGTAACCTCGCGCCGGACCTGGCGTAGCTGGTCCCAACCCGCGTCAACGATAGCGGGCGTGATGAACAAATCGCAAATGTCGCTTTCGCTCAGCTTCTGCTTTTCGGCCTTATCCACTCCGCCCCCCAATTAAGGCATTGGAATGCCTCCCAAGCTGCCATTGATGATGACGCCGATTCCACCCTGAGGAAATCGTCACCCATCGATCGCAATCCCTGCACCTTCAACTATGGCGACCAAAGCCCAGCACACAATGGTTTGATTGGAAGATGGATGAACGACAGCGTAAAGGGTCGGCGAGGATGGCGGCTAATGGCTGGATTTGAGGCGCATTTCTCCCTGACCCTTCGCGCTGGGCGAATGGCCGGTTTTGACGGGAACAGCCATTCAAAGCCCGACAAGCGAACGGCGTGAGATGGTCGAAAGCTGCCAGCGCTGCGGCAGCGCAGACCCAGTTGCGGTCGTCCCTCGCCGGTTGGAGGCGTACCTAAAGCGGTCGCTCATACAGGTGATACGCTACGGCCGGAGTTGGACCGGTAGTGGACGGTCAGATTCGGTTCGACTGCCGCGCAAAGCTGCCGGTGGGGTAACGTGGACCACGCCATCCGCATTACCGCGGGCGACGGCGAGGTTCTCGATCAGCTCGACGAAGCCCGAACGCGAACGCCATTCGCCCGGCCGGTCGGTCTGTCTGTCTGCTGCGGTAGACCCTGTCCTTCTGCTCAAAGCGGTTGTGCCAGTGCATGACGGCGACGTCCCTGCTGTCCTCACTGCGTCCGGACCAGCTCCAGCGCGTGTCGCGCGGCACGGTGCGGAAAAACACGAAGGAATTCGGTCCGGGTGTATTTTCTCGGCATCGTCCTTCACACTTACGACGAACTCAGATAACGTCCGGTCTCGGGCAACGCGACATCGTAGCTGAACATCCCACCAAGCCGTGGCGGGCAGTTATTAGCAGGTAATCTAACCGTCGACGGGCTTCCCGTCGCCATCGGGAGCACGCACGCCCAACCGGTCGTCAAGCGTCCAGCGCACGCTTTCCTCTATCCGCCGCCTCGTCCAGATCGGAGAGGCGGCCGCCCGCTCGAGCAGGGCCGACCTTACCGTCAGAATCCATGGCATCTCCTCCTTAAGCTCATGTTCGAGCGTGCCGAGGTCGTAGCGGGCCGATAGTCCGATCATCACCTCGCGCAGCTGAAGCGGCTTCAGCGCGACGAGTTCATCGGCGAAGGCGACCGGGTCCAACGTCGCGAGGACCGGCAGGCGCGCCAACGACTCCGACGAGTCCCGGGAATTCGCGATCCGCCTGACGAACTCGGTCGCGTCCGCGCGCATAACCGAGAGGAGCTCCGTGGCCTGAGCTGCGAACCGGTCGCGCTGCCCCGCGGCACGTTGCTCATCGAGGTAGGCCAAGATTTCGCTGAACTCCGGTTTTTCGCGGCCGGAGAAGCCGAGACCGGCAAAGCTGCCGTGCCGTACCTCATCCGGCACCGTCAGATTTGGCGGCTCGAGCCGGCCCTGACTTCGGAGGTCATCGACGTAGGCACGACACTCCGCCACTGCCTGCCGCAACGTCCACCCTATCGCGCCGAGACCGGCGAGCTTTAGGACCTGACTGAAGACATGGAGCAACTCGCCGGTCACATCGTAGTCGCGCGCCTCAAACTCTTCCATCAGGGTTTGGGCGGCCGCAGCTATCTCCTCGTCACCACGCTCACCCGAATACCAGACTGTCCTCCACGAAGGTTCGTCCTCGGACGGGAACCAGGAACTCGCATCGAACGCCTCCCGCACCCGCGTGGGATCCACAATTCCGTCAATAAGGATATCGCCGAGCAAATCGTCCGGGAGCAACGTGTCGTGCATCGTCAGGCCGCTATACTTTGCGGACGCGAGGCGCAGCCTGCTCGGCTTCTCCGCATCGTTGAAGAGCCCGCTGTATCGACGGGTGGAGCGTGCCCTCACGTCGATGGCGTCGATGTTGCCCGCCTTGAACTCGAACGACATCGCGAACAGCAGGCGCATCATCGCATTCATCGCGCCAGCGTTGGCTAGGTGCCGACCGTCGAGCGCATCGTGTACCCTCTCGAAGTCCCAGAGCGTCTGCTGGAGGAGCCGCAGGTTGCCCGTGCGCGACTGCTCGTAGACGGCACGGACTTCAATCGCGGACTGCTCCAGGAACCGACGGGCGGGTTCGGACTCGAGCGTCTCAAGGAAGGAGCAATAGGCGGCGTCGAAGTCGGGCCGCACAGTCAAAGTCCGTCCGACGACCTTCTCCTTCGAAATTTCGAAGTCACCGCCATCGGCTCGACCGATGATCCTGTCCTCATCTGCGACGAGAACGACCTTGCGACCGTCACGCTCGACCAGACGGTTGATGTAGCCGAGCACGTCGGTGATGCGCATCGAGCTCCGCTCGATATCGTCGAAGATGTACCCGTCGGCGACCGGCAGGCTCGCCAGCGCGCCGGTTCCAAGTGGTTCACGGGGGATGCCGACGACGTCACCCGGCCGCGGTCTGCTGTTCGATCCCTCCGTCGTTCGCCACGGATAGCGCGCGAGCGCCATCGCTTCGTCGAGCTCGCGCCTGCTCGACAGCCCATACATGCTGATGGACAGGATGCGGAGGCCATGCTCGGCGGCCTTCGCCACGGAGCACTTCACGAGATGCGACTTGCCTGCACCCCATTTGCCCGTGAGCAGGATAGCGAAGCCGGGATTGTAGGGAAGCCCGAAGAATCGCTCGAGATAACTTGTCACATGCTGGTTGGGATTGGCCGGCACGAACGAGATCTCATCGTCGCGCTCGTTCAGCGCTGCCACCCCGTCCTGATCGATCTTCACCATGCCTCATCATTCCGACGGTGCATGCCGCTTGTCGATAGGGATCTCGCGCTGGCAGTATCGGCGCATGCACCGTCGCCTACGAAACATCCTAGTCGCCGTCGCCTTCGCGCTTCAGGCAGGAACCGTCGCACCAGCCGACGCTCAGCCGAAAGCGCCCCCCGGTGCGGCCGCCACGCCCAGCCCGGGAGTGACGCCTGCATCGGTCGTCACTCCCGCCCCGATCCCGAACCCGCAATTGACATCGCCGCCCGAGCCGCCGTTCGTGGCCCATGGCGATCCCTCCGACCCAGGCTGCTACCGCGAGACCGTTCACGACAGGGCGGACCTGTGTGCGCAGTGGCGCGCTGCGCTCGCAGCCGAGGCGGCCGCGTCGAGCAGCGGGCGCGCAAACACGATCGCGATCGTCAGCTCCGTCTTCAGCCTGCTGGGCATCATCGGGCTGCTGGTGACGCTTTGGCTGACGAGGACGGCCAACACGCTCTCGCGCCGCGCCGCCGAGGCGGCAGAGAAGACGATGCGGGACGCACGAGAGATCGGCGAGGCACAGGCGCGCTGCTACCTGTCGATCGAGGCGGTCATGGCCTACATCGGAGAGTCGGACGGCTGCCCGCGGATAATGGTCAGCATCCGCAACAGCGGAGCATCGCCTGCACTCGACACGACGTGGACGGCGTCGATGGGCTACACCTCGATGGGCTCGGACTCGGACGCGGACGCGGACGCGGACGCGGCGCGACGAGACGACCCGCGGTCGGCGGACGCGATCCGGGCTGCGATCGCCCCTGGTAAGGTGTTCGACGTTCCCTACGTGAAGCTGGACTTCCCGATCACGCCGGCCGAGCGCTCGCACGTCATCGAAGACAGGAACTGGATCCAGCTCTCCGTGAGGCTAGTGGTGACGGCCAACGACGTGTTCGGAAGGTCGGTGGCGACCGAGGACTTCTACACCGGCGTGATCCACGACCTCGGCGTCTGGTTCGCGCTGGAAGCAACCGGGGCGAAGCCAATTCGGACCGTATCGGAGGATAAAACGATTAGCGCCTAAGGATGCTACCTCAGCTGTCCCTCACGACCCTCCCAACGGGCTGACGCTACGTCTCCACCCCGAAATCCGCATCTCGCGCCAGTTCGACGAAGGCCTTGAGATCCGACACGACGTCCACCTTGCCGCGCCACGCATCATGGAATTGCATGGGCACCTTCTCAGCGGTCACGAGGCAGTTCACCATGCGGATCTGGTCGGCCGGGATGCCGGTCAACGCGGAAAGCCAGTCGAGGTGGGCGGTGATGATCCTGATCCGCGTGAGGTGCTTGTGCAAGGGACCCAGATTGCCCTTCTCATCGATGTGGTCGGGACCGTACTCCTGAAGCCGCTCGGCGATCTCGCCAGCAGTCTTGTCCATCATCAACCGCTTGCACTCGATCAGGAGCACCGTCCCCGTCGAGCGGCGCCAGGCCAGCACGTCTACATCGCCGTTGTCCGTGGTCGCGCCACCCAGCTCGCTCATGCCTACGTCGGACCGCGCATCCCAGCCCAAACCGCTGAGCGCGTCGCGAACCTCGACGTTAAACGCATGGCCGATCCGATCGATCACGCCGCCGACCCACGAATGCATCTCCTCGCTGCGGAAAACCGTCTGTGGCAAATGCCCCGCGGAAGCGCGCATCGCGTAGCGCCATGCCTCGTGCGCGAGCGGGACGGACACCACACAGACCGCGTCCTCACCCTTCGAAAGCCGCACTATTGGCCGCATAAGCAGCGATAGCCGCCGTGCGTAGCGCCAAGGCCACCAGTCGCGCGGCGTGGCGTCCTTCGGTTTCCCCTCATCCCAATTCTTGCGGGGCATGAGCGTTATTCGGTCGAGGGCGAACGACGCCGCCGCCGCCGACATCGGCCCGATCTCCTGCAGCACCCCGACGATGTCCGCGCGCCGTACCCTGGCGACGGTCGAGCCTGGGAGCGCAAAAGCCGCCAAAGCCTCGGTCAGCTCCACGTAAGTCAGCGGCGTCATGCCGAACTCTGCGACGAACGCCTTCTCGAACTGCTCCGGAGTATCGTTCGCGTCGGATACGGTGCCGGCGGCCAGATCGGCCTCCTCCCCCCCCTCGTCCCCGAG
>CAJYHD010000717.1 GCA_913773715.1 uncultured Sphingobium sp. | reverse complement strand
GCGAAGGGCATAAGGCGATCGTCCATACCGCCGCCGCATCCAATCTCGGCCAGATGCTCCAAAAAATCTGCCTCGCCGACGATGTGCCGTTGGTCAATATCGTCCGCTCGCAGGAACAGGCGGACATCCTGCGCGGCATCGGCGCGAAGCATGTCGTGAACAGCAAAGATGGGGACTTCGTCGATCAACTCACTGATGCGATCGAGCAGACGGGGGCGACCATCGCTTTCGATGCCATCGGTGGTGGAACGCTCGGCAGCGATATTCTTCAGGCGATGGAGCGGGCCGCGGTGCGCGACATGAGCGAATATAGCCGCTACGGGTCGAACAGCTTCAAGCAGCTTTATATCTATGGCGCGCTCGACACCGCGCCGACGACGCTCAACCGTTTGGCTTTCGGCTTCCAATGGTCGGCGGGAGGCTGGCTGCTCTTTCCTTTCCTTCAAAAAGCAGGCGCGGAAACGGTCGGGCGTATGCGCAAACGCGTTGCGGACGAACTCACGACCACGTTCGCAAGCCGTTACACCCGCACGATCGGGTTAGCCGAAGCGCTCGATCCCGACATTCTGCGCGCCTACGAACAGAAGCGCACGGGCGAGAAATATCTGATCGACCCGACGCGCGGTTGAGCTTGAAGGCGGCGCTTCACCCCGCGCCGCCTTATTTTCAATCCTGTGCGACCGGCAGCCAGACCGCGCTGGCAGCGTCGCCACCGCGCTGGATCGTTTCCGTCGCCTTTACGTAGTCGGTTGGCTTGGCGTCCATGATCGATGGCGTCCAGCTTTGCGGGTTGCGATCGTACAGCGGGAAGAGGCTCGACTGCACCTGCACCATGATCTTGTGTCCGGGCAGGAACACATGATCGACGTTGGGCAGCGACCACTGGAAGGCATAGCTCTTTCCCGGCTCCAGCGGCGCCGGCGTGGCGAAACCATGGACATAGCGTCCGCGGAATATCTCGATACCGATCCCGAGTTGATATCCCGCCAGCGCCGGGTTCACGCTGTTTTCCTCGGGATAGACATCGATCAGCTTGACGACGAAATCGCTGTCCTGTCCGCTCGTCATCGCGTGCAAATCGACCTTGGGCGCGCCTTTGATATGGACCGGTTTGTCCAGCGTCCCCGTGCTGTAGCTCAGCACATCGGGTCGCCCGTCCACGAAGCGTTGGTCATGCACCAGCCAGGTACGCCACTCGTCGCCCTGCATATGGATGGGGCGCGGCAGCATGGGCACAGGCTTTGACGGATCGGACACATAGCTGTCGCTGCCCGCTTCGGGCTTGGTCCACGTCAGGCCGAACTTTCCGGTCAGGTAGAGTGGCGTATAAGCGCCCGCCGGCCACTGCTGCGAAACCTCCCACCGGTCCAGGCCCGTCGCATAGGTCAGCACCGGCGGCGTATCGCATTTGGGCGCGCTGGTCTTGAGGTGACAATCAAGGAACGGCTTCATGTAGCGCAGACGGAATTGCCGTCCAGTATCGCCCTCCCATTTGAGCGGCCCCAATTCGCGCGCTTCGTAATTGACCTGACTGTGCCGCCATGGGCCAATCACCAGGCTGACCATGTCGTTGGCGGCGTCCTGCTTCTCCAGCGCTTGATAGACGGCAGGTGCGCCATAGCTATCTTCCTGGTCCCATTGCCCGACCACCAGCATCGTCGGAACGGTCAGCTTGCGCTCGCCCAGAATCTTGTCGACGGCCTGGCCCTGCCACCATGTGTCATAAGCGGGATGCTCCAGCACCTTGCGTACCACGGGCAGATCGGTGAGGCCATAGGCCCGCGCATAATCGCCTGCCGATCCGGCGGCGAGATAGGCGGCATATTCGTCGCCAGTCCCCTTGGGTACCGCGCCGCCGCCACTCTTGACCGTCTGCCCCAGGTCATAGTCGAAGCCGAAGGTGCGGAACGCGCCATTATGGAACCAGTCGTCCCCCATCCATCCATCGACCATCGGGCTTTGGGGGACGGCGGCTTTCAGCGCCGGGTGTGGATTTACCAGCGCCATCAAGGACGTAAAACCGAGATAGGACGAGCCGGTAATGCCGACCTTCCCATTGCTCTCCTTTACATTCTTCACGAGCCAGTCGATCGTGTCATAGGCATCGGTCGCGTGATCGACTTTCGTGTTGTTGAGCGGCCCACGCAGCGGCCGGTTCATGACATAGTCGCCTTCCGAGCCGTCAAGTCCACGCACATCCTGATAGACGCGAATATAGCCGTCATTGACGAAGTCCGCGTCCATGACCGGCAGAATTTCCTCGATCTTCTGGCTGCGATTGCGACTGGTGGCCTTGTCGGCATTGTAAGGCGTGCGGCTCAGCAGGATTGGCGCGTCGTTCGTGCCCTTGCGAAAGACGATAACGGTGAACAGCTTCTTGCCGTCTCGCATCGGGATCATCGCCGTGCGTCGCACATAATCCGCTTGCGGCCGAACCCAGTCATAGGATTTGACCTGCTCGTTCAGCATAGTATCCGTCTGCTGCGCCAGGGCGGCAGAGCCAGTCAGTGTAAGGGACGAGGCGAGGAGGGCGAGAGGCGCAGGCCGGAAACATTTTGTCATAAAGCCATGCTTTGCCCCGCAGCATCTTCTGTCAAGATGCCATGGCCGATCAACTGGACTCGCGAACGATCAACTCCGGTGCAATCTGCACGGACAAGGCATCCTCGTCGGTCAATCGGCGGTAGAGCAGATCAACAAGCAATGCGGCGCCCTGCTGAATGTCCTGCCGGATTGTCGTCAATGGTGGGTTGGCGAGCCGTGCCATCGGCACGTCGTCAAATCCGATCACCGACAATGCGCCGGGCACGTCCATGCCATGCTCGATGGCAGCTGCGATAACGCTCATGGCGGTAACGTCCGACCCGGCGAAGATGCCGTCGGGTCGATGACCAGCGCTGAAGTAATCCGTTGCCGCCTTGTGACTTTCTTCCGGCGTGACGTGGGCGATCACAAGATCCACGTTCTGCCGCGCATCTTCGGGCATGGCCGCTAAAAAACCTTCGTAGCGCGCGGCAAATTCCGGCACTTCGACATTGCCGAAAAAGGCGAAGCGCTTGCGCCCTTTTTCCAGAAGATGACGCGCTGCCATGGCGCCGCCCGCCTGATTGTCGGTTCCGACCGAAAGATAGCGGTTGGCGGACGAATAGGCGCCCCAGATGACGAGAGGGCGATAGCGATCCGCTGTCTGGTCCAACACGATATTCTGGTCGGACTGACCGATGATGATGACACCGTCGACTCGTCCGCTACGGATGAAATTGTCCAGCCAATCGTCGCCGTCTGGGAGAACGCGAGACAGCAGCAGATCATAGCCGCGTTCCGTCAACTCATCCGCCAGGAAGCCGAGCATCGCCATGAAGAAGGGATCGGACAAGTGCTGGCCGCGTTCATGGCCTAGCGGCAATAGAACCGCGATCGCACCCGTCCGGCCAAGGCGCAGATTCTGCGCAGCGACGTTGAGCTGAAAGCCATGTTCCGCCGCGAGTTCCTGAATGCGGCGGCGGGTCTCCTTGTTGAGCGCGCCCTTCGACGTCAATGCGCGCGAAACGGTTGAAACCGACACGCCGGCGATCCGGGCCAAGTCGGTAATGCTGCGAACCGGCGTAGTGCTATGTTGAGCCATGGGATGCTATGTTAGGCGAGCAAATGCCGCTCGACAATCCAGCTTGGTAACCGTTGTCAAATTGTCTTGTTTTTGCGGACCAATAGCGTCGCTGCCCCGGCCATGATCATCAGAGCGCCGCACAGGCTCAGGATGTTGCGCGGATCATTTCCCAACAACGGGCGGTAGATCAAAGGTACAATCAAAGATTCCAGTAACATCGGAATGACGATGAACATGTTGAATATGCCCATGTAGACGCCGG
>CAJYHD010000716.1 GCA_913773715.1 uncultured Sphingobium sp. | reverse complement strand
TCGACGGCCAAGCCCTCTACGCCTGCCCCCGTCAAGTCGCCGCTCGTCACGGCCTAACGGGTTCTTCCTTCCTGACGCAATCGGGCGGCTTCCCACGCGGAAGCCGCCCATTTTGTATGTCGAAGCTCGACGAAGTGTCGATCAGCAGGTCCGCCTTCGCCAGCAGGTCGCGGGCGATCGGCCACAGCGATTCGGCATAGGCGGTCGGGATCATCGATCGGCCCATCGACACCAGCAGCTCGTCGTTGAAATAGTCGCGTAGCCGGGCAAGCGCGGCGCTGACCGCCGGCTGGCTGAGCTTCAGCCGCTCCGCCGATCGCGACACGCTGCGCTCCTGCAAGAGGATATCGAGCGCGACGACGAGATTGAGGTCGAGGCCTTTAAACCGCATTCGCCTGCGCTGCCATCAACGCGATCGATAAGATAGCGTCATTCTTGTCACCTTCGGACTCGCGGGCGTCGACGGATTGCGACGCCCGCGGTCGATTCAGAAATTGTAGCCGAGCGACAGGCCGTAGGTTCGCGGCGGCAGGTAGGTGACGCCGATCAGGCGGCTGGTCGCGAGCGCGA
The DNA here is from genome assembly GCA_913773715.1 of uncultured Sphingobium sp. The sequence goes on along the minus strand of CAJYHD010000716.1, from coordinate 2,157 downwards.
ACGTGCTCGACGGGCGGAAGACGTCGAACACGTTCTTCATGAACAGGTCCGCCTTCAGTCGCCGATCCGCGGTCACATAGCTGATCGCCATGTCGACCTGGGTATAGGCTTTCGAACTTTCGATCTCGCGTTCGAATTCGCTGAAATAGATGCGGCTCTTGTACGACACGTCGGCAAGGACGGTCAGCTTGCCGGGCAGCGCGCCGTCGGGCGTGTCGAGCTCGCCGTGCACGTTCCAGGCCCAGCGCGGGGTATTGCGCACCGCATTGCCGGCGAGCTGGATAGTACCGCCGCCGGGCGCGCCGAAGGCGGTCGGATCGGGATTGGTCGCGGCGTTATATGCCGGCGATCCGGCGGAGGCGACGTTGGCGGGGTTGAGCGGATCGAGCGTCAGATAGTCGGTGAACCGCGCATCGACATAGGACAGGGCACCGGACAGTCGCACATCGCGCGACGGGCGGGCGAAGAGTTCGAGCTCGACGCCGTCGGCCTTGGTGCTGGCGGCGTTCTGGAAGATCGTGGTGTAGCCGCTCGGTCCGCCAGAAATGGTCTTGTTCAGCTGCAACCCGTCGAGCCGATAGTGATAGACCGACGCGTTGACGGTCAGCGCGCGGCTGAGCTCGGCCTTGATGCCTGCTTCGTGATTGAAGATGCGTTCCGGGTCGACGATCGTCGTCGAGCCCGACGCATTCTCGCCCGAGCCCGCCTTGAACCCTTCCGAATAGGTGTAATAGAGTAGCAGATCGGCGTTGGCCTTCCACTCGAGCCCGGCTTCCGGTGTGAAATCGCGGAAGGTGCGGGCGCGGCGGGTCTGGTCGGCGGTGTAGCGCAGCACCGGGCCGAGGCCGTTGCGGGTAATGACGATCGACGGGTTCTCCGACGTCACGCGCTCGTCGCTGTACCGCCCGCCGAGCTTGACGCGCAGACCGTTCAGGCCGCCCGACAGTGCTGCCAGATCGATGTTCGCCTGACCGAACACGGCGAACGCGCGCGTGCCGAGGTTCGACCGGGTGCAGACCCGCTTGGGCGCGATCACCTGCCCGCCCGACAGCGTGCCCGGCCCATAGCCGCACAGGCCGTACGCTTCGTTCAGGTCGATCCCGGCCGCGGTCAGGACGGCGATGTTGCTCGCCTGGCCGTTGCGTGGCGCCAAGCCGACATTGTCGATCGGCCGCTGACGCTCGTGGAAGTAATAGCCGCCGAGGACCACGCTGCCGAGGCGGCCGGTGTAGTTCAGCTGGAGTTCGTTGCTGAACTGCTTGCTGTCGATGCGGCGTTCCTGGTTGGTGGTCGCCTGACCGTTGCTCGCCAGACTGTCGACGACGCCGGACAGGTCGAGATCCTGGAACAGCGACGAACGGAAGCGGCGGTAATTGGTGATGTTGGAGAGACTGATGGTGCTCGACAGATCGGCGCGCAACGTGCCGGTAGTGGCCCAGGTTTCGGTATCGGTGCCGACCTGGCTTTCCGAGGCGAGGTCGCGCGGGCGTTGCGCATATCCACCGACACCGAGCGGCGGCAGGCGGGTTACGCCGGGGAAGGACGCGCGCAGGTAATGGATCGCGCCCGAGCTGTCGTCCTGCCGGAAATATTCCCCGGACAGCAAATATTCGACGCTGGGGCTCAGATCGACGGCGATCTGGCCGCGGACCATGCGGCGCTTCAGATCGTCGACGTCGCGGCCGGTGACCGGGTTGACGCCATAGCCGTCGCGGTTCTCGATCCGGGCGGCAATACGCGCGCGGATGCCGTCGGTCAGCGCGCCGGTCAGCGCGGTTTCGGCGATCAGCTGGTTATACGCGCCATAGGTCAACCGGGCATAGCCGCCGAAGTCCGCCGACGGCTTTGCGGTGATCAGGTTGATCGACCCGCCGACCGCGTTGCGGCCATAGAGCGTGCCCTGCGGCCCGCGCAGGACTTCGACCCGTTCCAGGTCGAACAGGCTGGTCAGTTGCGCCTCGGCGCGCGCGACATAGGCGCCGTCGACGTGGAAGGCGACGCCGGTCGAACTGCCTGTGGTCGACGTGTTCGCTCCGACGCCGCGGATGAAGATCTTCGCCTGGTTGAAGTCGCTGCCGAAGTTGACCGACGGAACGATCGTCTGCAGATCCTGGAGCGTCGCGACCTGCGCGGTCTGCAGCCGATCGGCGCCGATCG